>JAILFQ010000027.1 GCA_024697505.1 Lachnospiraceae bacterium | reverse complement strand
TGGTACTTCTTCTCGGTCTCGGCCAGTGCGAGCTTGATTTTTAAGTCTACGCTTTCGTTGATCTTGGTTGCGATTTGTTCCGGCATTGCTTTCAAATCGTCTTTAATTTCTTTGAGGTCCTGTTCCATTGAGTTTACCTTGGCTTCTATCATTTCGTTTGTCATGCGCTTATTCCCTTCGTCCTTATAGTTCTTCCAGGTGTGTTATGTTTATTTCGCACCGGCTGTGTCCTTTGTCGTAGTGGTTGTAAATGTTCAAAATGCGGACGATCTGCCAGCGGTCGTCTGCGAGCACTTCGGCGTCCTGGAGCAGGTCCATTATCGAGCTTGCCTGGTTGTCGCTGTCGCGCCTTACGTTGTCTCCGTGGAAAAATAAAAGGCTTATGGCCACCGGAGTGTCTATCATGTGCGGCCGCTTTTCCATCCGGCTCAGCTGGCCGTGCAGCTGCAGCATGGCGTCCTGGTGCCATTTTTGGTGCTGGGCGCTCGGGATCATGTAGCCGGTCCTGGTTCTTATCTTGGTGTTTAAGAGCTCTGAAAAACTCATATAATCCGTTGCTGCTTTAAGAAGCCGGTTTGCCAGGTCTTCGTTCATGTCTTCATACTCCGAAAGACTTTCCCCGGTCTCAAAAATAAGTCTGTTGTAAAGCAGAATAGAATAATCGTTTAAATCTATTGGAAGGCTTTTTTGGTCTTCCTTTTTGAATTCTTCAAAAACCGGAGAAGGCATAAGGTCCTTCATGGAAAGCTCCGAAAGGACCATGTTTCGGATATGACTTGCACTGGAGTAAAATGTACCGGTTTCGGTATCTTCGTAAACTCCGGCTTCTCCATGGCTAACGCCAAGTCTTTTTATTGTAACCGGTATTATTTCGGAGTTAAGTTTTTTTAAAGCTTTGATATATTCTATGCCGAGAAGATTGTTTGGGCTGTTTAAGAGTGCTGCGACCGAGGCATTTTTTTCGTCTTCGGAAAGGGATGCCGAAACTGCGGCGGGATAAGACAGGCCGCTTTTTTGAAGCTCTTTTATCCTTTCATTATTTAAAAAGCTGTCGGATAGAAGAATATCCGCTGCTTTTATCATTTCCTCCGTATTGCCGCATTCACTTCCGAATACAAGATAATCCACACATTTCAGAGAATTTATAAGAGATACACCGCCTCTTGCAAAAAATTCCGCACTTCCGGTTGCATACATAACCGGAAGCTCAAATACGGCATCTATCCCTCCCAGACACGCAAGTTTTGCTCTGAAAAATTTGTCGGCTATGGCAGGAGTGCCCCTTTGGGTAAAATCTCCGCTCATAACAGCAATTACGGCATCGGCGCCTGTAATCTCTTTAGCCTTCTTTGCCAGATAAGCATGGCCGTTATGGAAAGGGTCGTATTCAGTTATAATTGCGGCGATTTTCAAGAAAATTCTCCTTTATCCCTTATTTATAACTACCTATAATACCTTAATTCTAACTTATAAAAATTAGAGTGGCAACAGTTCTCTTCACATTTTCTTCACATAAGTTACAAAAATACTATCCTTTTGCAATTCTTCCTACGCTTGCATCAAATGATTATACCGCAGGACTGGATAACAAGTATGTTATCTCCAAGGCTTCCCCGGAATATTTCCGGGGAAGTTTTTTTATTGACATATACCCCCTATGGGTATATAATCCGAATTGTGAAGATACCCCTGTGGGGTATGGCGTGTGTTCAGTGAAAGGAGATCTTAAAAATGGAAGAGAAAGAAAAGATGCCGGAATGCTGCAGGCATAAAGTAAGAAGTGAAGAGGAAATTAAATCACTTGTTAGCAGACTCAATAAGATTGAGGGGCAGATAAGAGGCATTAAAAACATGGTCCTTGACGGCAGATATTGTCCGGACATTCTGGTTCAGGCAGCAGCCGTTAATGCCGCACTCGGAAGTTTTAACAGAGAACTCCTTGAAAGTCATATTAATACCTGCGTTGTAACAGACATAAAAGAAGGCAGAGAAGATACGACAAAGGAACTTATGGACATTATTAAAAAGCTTATGAAATAGCTTTTTTGTCCGGAAAGGAAAGTATGAAACAATATAACGTAACAGGCATGAGCTGCGCGGCCTGCAGTGCCAGAGTGGAAAAAGCTGTTTCCAAGGTGGAAGGGGTAAGTTCTTGTTCGGTAAGCCTTCTTACCAACTCTATGGGCGTTGAAGGAGATGCAGACGAATCCAAAATAATAGAAGCGGTTTTAAATGCCGGATATGGTGCTTCTTTAAAAGGGAGCGAAAAGAAGGGAGCTGCGGAAAGCAAGGCTTCCGAAGAGGAGGCTCTTAAAGACAGGGAAACACCTGTACTTAGAAAAAGACTTCTGACTTCCCTTGGCTTTCTTATAGTTTTAATGTACTTTACCATGGGCCACATGATGCTTGGTTTTCCTATTCCTTCTTTCTTTGAAGGTAACCACGTGGCTATGGGACTATTGGAACTTTTAATTGCCGCAATAGTCATGCTTATAAATAAGAAATTCTTTGTAAGCGGTTTTAAGGGCCTTGTACATGGAGCTCCAAATATGGATACTCTGGTTGCCATGGGCTCCGGAATATCATTTGTTTACAGCGTGGTAATGCTTTTTATAATGACGGACGCCGTACTCAAAAACGATACAGACCTGGTTGCCTATTGTATGAATAATTTTTACTTTGAATCTGCCGCAATGATCCTTGCTCTTATTACGGTGGGAAAGACGCTTGAGGCACGTTCCAAAGGGAAAACAACGGATGCTTTAAAAAGCCTTATGAAGCTTGCTCCAAAGACCGCAAGAGTCCTTGTGGGAGAAGAGGAACACACCGTTGGAATAGAAGAAGTTAAGGCCGGAGACATTTTTGTTGTAAGACCCGGAGAAAGTATTCCTGTGGACGGTGTTGTGATTGAAGGTAACGGTGCCGTTGACGAAGCAGCCCTTACCGGGGAAAGCATTCCTGTGGATAAGGCGGAAAACGACAGGGTATCTGCAGCTACCATAAATAAATCCGGATTTTTAAAATGCCGGGCTACGGAAGTTGGAGAAGATACCACTCTGTCCAGGATAATAAAAATGGTTTCCGATGCGGCTGCAACAAAGGCACCTATAGCTAAAATCGCCGACAGGGTTTCCGGAATTTTTGTACCTGCGGTTCTTTTGTTGGCTCTCATCACTTTTGTTATATGGATGCTTACAGGAGCAGAGTTTGGCTATGCGCTTGCAAGGGGGATTTCCGTTCTTGTAATAAGCTGTCCTTGTGCCCTCGGTCTTGCAACTCCGGTTGCCATAATGGTAGGAAACGGAGTGGGGGCAAGGAACGGAGTGCTGTTCAAGAATGCTGTTGCACTTGAAAATGCCGGAAAAGTTCAGATTGTGGCTCTTGATAAAACAGGAACGATCACAAACGGAGAGCCTAAAGTTACAAATATATATGCGGCAGATGAAGAAGAACTTATAAAAGTCGCCGCATCTCTTGAAAAGATGTCTGAGCATCCTTTGGCCAAAGCAGTAGTAAAATATAAAGAAGACAAGAAACCGGATCTAAAATATTTAGATATAAAAGAGTTTAAAGCTCTTCCCGGAAACGGTCTTACAGGCAAACTGGAGGGTGAAGACGTATATGGCGGAAGTCTTTCATTTACAGAAGATAAGGCAGATATACCTGCGCCTTTAAAACTTAAAGCTGAAGAAGTTGCAAAATCCGGCAAAACGCCTGTACTTTTTGTTAAAGGTGGAAAACTGCTGGGAATGCTTGCTATTGCAGATACTCT
>JAILFQ010000020.1 GCA_024697505.1 Lachnospiraceae bacterium | reverse complement strand
TTTTGAAGTAATTCTGTATATGAAGAAAATCTTTAAAAGTCATTGCAAGGCCAAGAGAATCAAAGACCTTCTTAAGTTCGTTTTCATCCTTATTTATAAAGTCTGTAAGAATTTTGGCGTCTTCCGGCTCCGCAAAAACATCCTTAAGAGTTTCCGGTTTGCCTTCCCCTGCCACTCTTGAATCTACAGGATTAATAACATACTTTTTAATTTTTTCCAGTTCCTCATCCGAAACTTTTCCGGAAATAACATATGTTGTGGCCGTTTTAATAACCGGCTCTTCGCTTTCATTTAAAAGTTTTACACACTGAACGGCAGAATCTGCTCTCTGGTCGAACTGGCCCGGAAGAAACTCCGTGGAAAACACTCTGTCCTCAGGTAAAAGTTCAAACTTTTCCTCGTACATGTTATCTACAGGAGGCTCGCAAAACACTGTATTCAAAGCCTTTTTATAGGTATCTTCGCTTACGTTTTCAACATCGTAACGGATAAGTATACGAATGTGGTTAACGCTTTCAATGCTTAAATATTCTTTTATCTCTTTAAGAAGTTCCTTTGACTTTACAGCAAAGCTTTCCTTTTTTTCTACATATACACGTGATACCATTTCGTTCCCTTTCTCCTGTGCCGCCTTAGGATTTGCCGTTTTTATGATTTTCATTGCATTTAGGATACCACACTCAAAGTTATTATAAAAATTAATAGATATTAACCCTTTTATTATCTGTGCTTATGGTATATAATCATTCCAGAATAATAGAGCGGAGGTAAACAATGGACATAAACTACGAGCTTTACAAGGTATTTTACTATGTTGCAAAATCCCTTAGTTTCTCAGATGCAGCTACGGAACTCTTCATTTCTCAGTCCGCAGTAAGCCAGTCTGTTAAAACCCTTGAAAAAAGGCTTGGACAGACCCTCTTTACAAGATCCACAAAAAAAGTTGCCCTCACCAAAGAAGGAGAAATGCTCTTCAAGCACATAGAACCGGCGATCAACCTTATTGTAAAGGGTGAAAGCCAGCTTATGTCTTCCCGGGAAAAGGGTGAAGAACAGCTTAGAATTGCGGCAAGTGACACCATCTGCCGTTATTTCCTTGTACCTTATTTTTCTAAATTTCATCAAAAGTTCCCTAACGTCCACATAAAGGTTATTAACCAGACTTCCCTTGGATGTGCGGAATTACTTGAACAAAACAAAGCGGATCTTATTGTTGCAAACTCTCCTAATCCTGCTCTTAACAACTCCATGGAGATTGAAGAAATAAGAACATTTAAAGATGTTTTTATTGCCGATAAGACTGCCTATCCTTTCGAGAATAAGGTATTTACTTTAAGAGAACTCTCAAAAATGCCTATTCTTATGCTTGATAAGCACTCTACAACAAGCGTTTTTTTGCATGAGCAATTTATTAAACAGTCCATAGACCTGGCTCCTTCCGTAGAACTTTCCAGTAATGACCTTTTGGTGGACCTTGCTTCCATAGGTCTCGGAATCGCCTTTGTGCCGGATTTCTGTTTTGAAAAAAGCGGAAGGGAAAATCTTTACGTTCTCAAAACAAAAGAAAAAATACCTGCAAGAAAACTGGTTGCCGCTTACGATGAAAACATACCCCTTTCTGAGACAGCCGAGTTTTTCCTTAATTTATTAATGGAGAAAGATAATGAATAATACAGATTCTTTAATTTTTGACCTTGACGGAACCCTGTGGGACACAACAGAGGTTGCCGCAAAAATCTGGCAGGAAATTGCCGGAGATTATCCGCAAACAAATACTAAAGTTGACAAGGCAAAGCTCAGAAGTCTCTACGGTTTGCCTTTAAAAGATATTTCCCATGCTCTCTTCACAGACATACCGGAAAAGCTGGCCGAAGAAATTGTTTCAAGATGCGTTGTCGAGCAGTGCCCTTATCTTGAAAAACACGGAGCCATTCTTATGGGAGATATTGAGGGAGTTTTCAAAAAGCTCTCCGAAAAATACAGACTCTTTATAATAAGTAACTGTGAGGACGGCTATATTCAATCATTCCTTAAAGCCTATGATCTTTCTTCTTTAATAACAGACTTTGATTGTCCGGGAATGAGCGGTTTTCTTAAAGCCGACAATATAAAAAGAATGGTTAAAAAGCACGGCCTTAAATCTCCTGTATATGTGGGAGACACAAAAGGCGACATGGAGGCCGCAAAGGAAGCGGGTGTTTCTTTTGCATTTGCAGCCTATGGCTTTGGAAGTGCAAGTGAATATGATTACAGATTAAATGAAGTGGCGGATTTACTTAAACTATTTTAGAAAGAGGAGGAAAATATGGAAAAAATAGCAAGTTTTACGGTAGACCATTTAAAACTTCTTCCGGGTATTTACGTTTCCAGAAAAGATAAAGCCGGTGAAACGGTAATAACAACCTTCGACATTAGAATGACCAGGCCAAACTTTGAGCCGGTTATGAACACCGCAGAAGTACATACTATGGAACACCTTGGGGCAACATTTTTAAGAAATCACAAAGACTGGAAGGAAAAGGTCCTTTACTTTGGTCCTATGGGATGCAGAACAGGCTTCTATCTTCTGCTTGCAGGCGACTATTCTTCAAAGGATATTGTGCCGCTTATGAAAGAAATGTTTATATTTATGAGAGATTTTGAGGGACACGTTCCCGGAGATTCCGCTGCCGAATGCGGAAACCATCTGGATATGAACCTTCCTATGGCAAATTATCTTGCAGGAAAATATCTTGAAAATGTCCTTGAAAACATTACAGATGAAAGGCTTAATTACCCTAATTAAAGGAGAAATAAACATGGACAAGGAAAAATACTTAAAAACAATAAATGAAGTTATTGCAAAAGGTCCTTTTAAAGAAGAATGGTCTTCTCTTACAGATATGGAAATTCCATCCTGGTTTTACAAAGCAAAGTTTGGAATCTTTATTCACTGGGGCGTTTTTTCCGTACCTGCATTTGCAAATGAGTGGTACTCCAGAAATATGTATGTTGAAGGAAGCAGAGAATACGAGCACCATATTAAAACCTACGGTCCGCACAAGGATTTTGGCTATAAAGATTTTATACCTATGTTTAAGGCCGAAAAATTTAACCCTGATGAATGGGCAGAGATATTTAAAGATGCGGGAGCAAAATATATTGTGCCGGTTGCGGAACACCACGACGGTTTCCAGATGTACAACAGCGAACTCTCGGAATTCTGTGCCGCTAAAATGGGTCCAAAGCGTGATGTTATAGGAGAACTTAAAGAAAGCTTTGAAAAGAAGGGCCTTGTATTTGCCACTTCCACACACAGAGCCGAACATTTATGGTTTATGGGATGCGGAAGATCCTTTGAAAGCGATATTAACAAAGAATATAAGGTTGGAGACTTCTATTGGCCGTCTCTTGCCACCCAGCCCGATCAGGGGGATAAGTTTTCCGAACCTTACCCTACAGAGGAATTCCTCACAGACTGGTTACTCAGAACCTGTGAGATAATTGATAAATACCAGCCTCGCATACTCTACTTCGACTGGTGGATCATGCACGATGGTTATAAAGATACACTTAAAAAGATCATTACCTACTACTACAACAGAGGGGCAGAATGGGGAACCCCTACCGCAGTGTGTTACAAGGATGATGCTCTCCCATTCGGAGCAGGTATTGTGGACGTTGAAAGAGGTAAATTTGCAAACAGCAAACCGTATCATTGGCAGACGGATACAGCTATTGCAAGAAATACATGGTGCTACATCGATGATATTGATTACAAAACACCTAGAGAACTTGTGTGCTACCTGGTAGACGTAGTTGCAAAGAACGGTAACCTTCTTCTTAATGTAGGTCCAAAGAGCGACGGTACAATTCCGGAAACAGATAAACATATTCTTTCGGAAATCGGTAAATGGCTTAAGGTAAACGGAGAAGCAATCTACAATACAAAGGCTTACTCTATTGCAGCAGAAGGACCAACGGAAGAAAAAGAAGGCAAATTCTCCGACGAAAAAGACAAGAAGTACACCTGCAAAGACTTTAGATTCACCGCAGCAAACGGCTCAATTTACGCAACATGTATGTCTTATCCTAAAGACGGCAAGCTTGCAATTGAATCATTTGCCTTCAAGGGAATGTCCGGATTCAACTCTATCATTAAAAATGTAAGTATTCTCGGTTACAAGGGAAAAGTTGACTATGAGCAGACAGACAAAGCACTTGTGGTAAACGGCCCGGTTATAGACACCGAGTATCCGGTTGTTGTTAAAATAGAGCTTGGTTGATAACACACACGAAAGGTATAGCAGCCCATGAGGAAATTATACATTGCAGATGATGAAGCGGTTATAAGAGACGGTATAAAATGCGTAATAGATTGGGAAGAACTGGGCTACACTGTTTGCGGCGAATCCGGAAACGGCGAAGATGCTCTTAAGGATATTTTGGCCCTCTCCCCTTCCCTGGTCTTAATAGATATAAGAATGCCTAAACTTTACGGCCTTGAGGTTATTGAAAAAGCAAGAGAGGCCGGCTTTGCCGGAAAGTTCATTATACTTTCCGGATATTCGGACTTTGAATACGCCAAGCAGGCTATGAAGTCCGGTGTTAAGCACTATCTTACAAAGCCCCTGGACGAAGATGAACTGCTTGTAGCCGTTAAAGAAATAAACCAGCAGTTTGAAACCGCAGAGTCCGCCAAAAACATGGAAGAATTCCTTAAAGAAAAGTCCAGAAGAGAGATACTTGAGGATATTATTACAGCAAAAGCAGACTTTGAACAGCTGGATCTTAAAGCACTTGAACTGGATGCAGACTGCTACCAGGTAGTTATGTATGAAAGTTTTAACATTGATAAGGCCCGGCTTCACTACCAGTTTTTTGACCTATTCCGCCTTGCAGGCCCGGGAAACGAGTTATTCGACCACTTTGAATATAAGCAAAAGAATATTCTCCTGTTAAGAGGTCATCTTGCCACAGAACGTTTTTCCAGATTTCTGGACCATTATGAATCTGCGCCGCAAAAGGGAAGCCCATTAGACTCCCTGTTTATTACTTACGGAAGATGTGTTAAGGATATAGACCTTTGTTACACCTCTTACGACCAGGCTTCAGACCTTTTAAAAAGAAGATTCTTCTGTGTACAGGGACAACATGTTCTGGGGTTTGACGATCTTCCTTCCGTACAAAACAATCTTACAGATTTGGATAAAACCAAGATTGATGAGTACAGCAGAGAGTTTACAGACCTTTTACAGACCTTCAACAGAAGAAAGGTTGCAGAGTCCCTGTATTCCCTGGAAGAATACCTCTACCATGTAGATGCGGATATTTCCCAGGTAAAACTTTTTATGACTGATGTTTACCTTCAGGTTAAGGACACCATAAGCAGAAAGTTTACTTCAACGGAACTGCATTTTGACTCCAATTCCAATATTATTGAATACATAAATCACAGAAACTACCTTTACGAAATAATCATTTATTTCTCGAACAGTTTCGAAAAGATTATGAATTCCATCGGCGGTTCATCAAGAGACAGCGTAATGGACGATATTCTCTACTACATAGACCATAATTATCACTCCAATATTAAACTGGAAATGATAGCTTCTCTTTTCGGGTATAACTCTTCTTACCTTGGAAAGGTGTTTAACCGTACTGTGGGAGAAAGTTTTAACTCCTACGTGGATAAAATACGAGTTAATCACGCAATTGAGCTGCTCTCTTTAAACAAATTAAAGGTTTATGAAATTGCTGAAAGAGTAGGCTACAGAAACGTAGACTATTTCCATAAAAAATTTAAGAAATACACCGGAGACAGTCCGGCAGAATACAGAAAGAAACTTGGTCTGTCCGACAACGGAAACGACTAAAAAACCGCGGTGCATAAACTGCACCGCGGTTCTTTTATTATTATTTAAAATCTGTTCCTATTTTTCTCCGGCTCTGACTTCTTCTTCAAGTTCATGGCGTCTGGCTGCTTCTGCAAGAGACCAGTCAAGGCATTCCTGATAGCCGTAGCTCTTTGCCTTCTTGATCATTTCTTTTACGAGATAATTGTACTCATTTTCTGTCTTTGCATATATAGCCTTCCAGGTGTAGTCTACAATACACTTTGTAACCTGTGTCCATACAAGTTCAAACTCATCACTTCTCTTGCTGTCTGTGAATGTTGTTGCAGGAGCAACTCTGTAATCAAGAGTATTTAAATATTCCTGAGTATCTACACAACCTGTGCGGTCTCTCCAGTCCTTCTCAATATCCGTAACTTCCCCGTCAAGTGTTGTTGTCCATGTCTTCCAGTCGTATCTTTCACCGTGCTTGGAATCCGGGTTTACAGCGTTAAGGGACCATGTTGTGTTGTTAATCTGAAGAGCACCGTCATGCCATGTACCACCGGCATACTCGTTGATCATCTGTGTATCTTCGTTGGTAAGGCACTGCATACCAAAGTCTGTTACATAAAGGTAACCGTCTTCGTTGTAGTCCCAAACAAGACCCTGAGGACCATACTCAAGGGTAAGTCTTCCTTCAGGTGTACAGAAGTAATTAATAAGTTCCATACAAACATCCGGATACTCTGTGTTGGCACCTATTGTCCAGATTCTGTTTCCTCCGAATACGCTCATACCATAAGCAAGCGGAACAGCTTCTTCAGGGACCATTGTGTACATATACTTTCCTGCTGCAAGATGTTCTTCTGTGTTGTATGCAAGAGAACCCGCATAGTTAAAGATTGAGAAGAAAACACCGCCGTTCTTAAGCTTTTCAGACATACGGTCATAAGTCTGGGTCATAGAGTTAGGATCCAAAAGATCGTTTCTGTAAAGTTCATTCATGAACTTAAGGCAGGTAAGGTAAGGACCGTTTTCTTCAAGTGCATCGTGGAAAGTACCTGTATCTGAATCATAAAGACCAAGGTCAAGTTCATCATATCCGTAATAAGCTGTTGCAAGAGCCTTTACATACATAACCATTGCTCCATCCCAATCCGGCCATGGAGAAACTGCATATGTTGGATTTCCGTTTTCATCTGTCGGGCAGATTTCCTTCATCTGCTTGAAAAGTGTAAGAAGATCGTCAAGATCCTTTACTACAGGATAACCAAGCTGCTTGTAAAGATCCCATCTTATATCCCATGTATAGAAGAAACTGTCATGGTCTTCGGAAGATGTTGCAACATTATGACCAAAACCGTAAAGCGGACCGTCAGCCACATTTTCCATTTTAAGGATACTACCGTTTAATTCCTTGTTTGTCTGAAGAGCCCAGTACATATTGTCTTTAATATATGTACCGTACTTATCAAGAAGGTTGTACTTATTCCAGTCAAGAAGCATGCCCTCTTCTACAGCACGGATATAATCGTTTCCGGCAGAGCCGAATACTGCAATATCACCGAGGTTTCCTGCTTCCATACGTGTATCAAACACACCGTCGGAATCCGGAATAATTGTAATTACAACGTTAAATTTGTCTAAAAGAAGTTTTGAAGACCAACCGGTCTGTACGCCGGAGAAGTTTGCAAGCTGAGAATAAACCGTAATTTCTATAGGCTTTTCTCCTTTTGTATCATCCGGTGTAGAAGTTGAGTCGCTACCTGTTTCGGTACCGTCTGTTGTCTGCTGTCCCCTCTGCTTTGTTTCCGTATTTGAGTCCCCGCCGCAAGCAGCAAGAGAAAATACCATAACAGTAGCAAGCAATAAGGATACTACTCTCTTTATTTTTGACATCCTTTCCTCCTCTTACACAGCATTTTGCCGGCTGTGTTCGGCAAATTTTTTATTTTTTCACCGCTAAGCGGTGTAAAGCACATGATCAGCCCTTAACGGCTCCAAGCATAATACCCTTTTCAAAGTAACGCTGCATCCAAGGATAAACAACAAGGATAGGAAGTACGGTTACCATAGAAATTGTATACTTAATAACTTTAACAGATGCCTGCTGCTGGTTAAATCTTGCAGCTTCTGTTGAAGACATACCCTGGCTGAAAAGCTGTCCAAGATTGGATGTTGTATTAAGCCATGTGTAAAGTTTATGCTGTAAAGTCTGTAAGCCTGTATTGTTTTGCATGTAAATGATGGAGTCCGTAAAGGAGTTCCAGTGGCCTACCGCACCGAATATTGCAATTGTTGCAAGAATAGGCTTTGAAAGCGGCCATATGATCTTCATAAATATCTTACTGTAACTTGCTCCGTCTATAAAGGCGCTTTCCTCCAGTTCCGACGGAATGGACTCTATATAGGTTTTTACAAGAATTATATTATACGGCTGGACTATGGCAGGTATTATGTAAACAAGGAAATTGTCTGTAAGTCCGAGCATAAGAAGGTTTGTATATGCCGGAATAAGACCTGCGTTAAAGTACATGGTAATAACAAGGAATCTGTACCAGAACTTTTTGTGCCACATATCATTTTTAGTCATTAAGTAACCACAGATTGCCGAGGCAATAACCATGAGCACCGTACCAAGGATTGTTCTTGTAATTGTTACTATAAATGCCGTTCCAAGGTCTGAAACATTTCCAAGAGCAATGTAGTTTGCAAGAGTAAAGCCCTGTGGGTAAAAGTTTATCTTACCCGCAGAAACAAGGGCGTTATCCGAAACAGTATTAATAAAAATGTAATAGAACGGGAAGAAACATGAAATGGTGAATACTCCGAACACAAGATAGTCTATTACATAAAAGAGTACATCCTTCCATGTCATCTTTATAAAATTCTTGTGTGTTTTGTAATATTTCTTCTCTGCTTTTGCATCAAGTTTTTCCTGTTTTGTTTTCATTTTGTCCCCTCCCTTCCTACATTATGCTCTCGCCACGAATGAGCTTTGAAATACCGTTGGCAAGGAACAAAAGCGTAACACTGACTATTGTTTTTAACATACCTACTACGGTTGAAAGAGGAATCTGTCCGCTTCCTATACCGAGTTTGTATACATAAAGGTCAAGAACCTGAATTACTTCCGTATTGTTTGCATTTTCAAATACAAGGTACTGGTCCATACCATTACTTAAGATACCTGCAATGGACATAAGAAGAAGTACACAGTAGGTAGGAATAAGTCCCGGTATTGTAACATGCCACATCTTCTGGAATCGTCCCGCTCCGTCTACCGTGGCAGCCTCGTAAAGCTGCTGGTCTATACCGGAAATGGCCGCAATGTAAATAATGGCTGACCAACCAAGACCTTTCCACATGCCCCAGGCAAGCATTTTAAAATATGTTCCTTCTGCACCCATCAGGTAGTTAACTGCCTGGTGGTTTTCATTGATTGAAGAAAGTAAACCGTTTAAGAAACCGTCTGTAGCAAAAATGGCAAGTGCGATAGCATATACAAGAACCCAGCTTATAAAGTTAGGAACAGTTGTAAGAACCTGTACAATTCTTCTGAACCAACCGCACTTAATCTCTGAAAGGAATACAGCAAATGCAATAGCTACCCAGCTTGTTGCAATACCAAGGCCGCTCATGCAAAGAGTATT
>JAILFQ010000359.1 GCA_024697505.1 Lachnospiraceae bacterium | reverse complement strand
TGAATGCGGCAAAATGGTTCTTGGTTCGGACTCTCACACAAGATACGGTGCTCTTGGTACAATGGCGATCGGAGAAGGTGGTCCGGAACTTGTAAAGCAGCTTTTGAATAAAACTTATGATATTGATTATCCGGGGGTAATAGGTATACATCTTACCGGTAAACCAAGAAAAGGAGTCGGCCCGCAGGACATTGCTCTTGCAATCATAGGTGCTGTATTCTCCTGTGGATATGTTAAAAATAAGGTTATGGAATTCTTTGGTGATGGTATAAATAATCTGACGGTAGACGAAAGAATAGGCGTAGACGTAATGACTACAGAAACGACCTGTCTTTCTTCCATATGGGAAACAGATGATTCCGTAAAAGAATTTTATGAAATTCATGGAAGAAAAGAAGCATACAAAGAATTAAAAGCAGGAAATGTGGTTTATTATGACGGTCTTGTTAGTGTGGATCTTTCAACTATAAAGCCAATGATAGCAATGCCTTTCCATCCAAGCAATGTTTATACTATAGATGAAGTTAACGCCAATCTGTACGACATACTGTCAGAAGTTGAAAATAAAGCAAAAGTAAGTCTTGATAATAATAAGATCTCTTTAAAACTTACAGACAAAATAATTGACGGTAAGCTTTATGTAGACCAGGGAGTTATAGCCGGTTGTGCAGGCGGCGGTTTTGAAAACATTATGGCTGCGGCGGATATTTTGAAAGGAAAATTTATAGGTAATAACGAATTTTCTTTAAGTATTTATCCTGCAAGCCAACCTGTATTTATGGAACTTGTTAAAAACGGAACAGTGGCAAAGCTTATGGAAACAGGAGCAACAATCAGGTCTGCTTTTTGCGGCCCTTGTTTTGGCGCAGGAGATGTTCCGGCAAACAACGGTTTCTCTATAAGACATTCAACCAGAAACTTCCCTAACAGAGAAGGTTCTAAAGTCACAAGCGGTCAGATAGCTTCAGTTGCATTAATGGATGCGCGTTCCATTGCTGCAACGGCTGCCAATAAAGGATTTCTTACCTCGGCAGAATATGCAGATGTGGAATTTGAAAAGAAGGCTTATCATTTTGACAGTGCCATTTACGAGAACAGAGTATATAACGGCGTTGGAAACGCAAAACCGGAAACGGAGATCAAGTTTGGCCCGAATATAAAAGACTGGCCAAAAATGCATGAACTTGCAGACAATATGCTTATACAGGTTGCATCTGTAATTAAAGATCCGGTTACTACAACAGATGAGCTTATTCCTTCCGGTGAAACTTCATCTTACAGATCCAATCCACTCGGGCTTGCAGAATTTACTCTTTCAAGAAAAGACCCTGAATATGTAGGAAGAGCAAAAGCAGTTCAGAAAGCCGAAACAGCCAGATGGGAATCGGGAAAAGCAGAAGATATGGTCAAGGCCTATCCGGATATAAAAGAAGCTCTTGATAAAGCAAGTAAAAAGCTTAATGTTAAGCCGGAAGAAATAGAAATTGGCAGTGTTATTTATGCAGTTAAACCGGGAGACGGTTCTGCCAGAGAACAGGCTGCAAGTTGTCAGAAAGTTCTTGGAGGACTTGCCAATATATCAAAGGAATATGCAACAAAGAGATATCGTTCCAATCTTATCAACTGGGGTATGTTACCTTTTGTACTTGAAGAAGAATGTCCTTTTGAAACAGGTGATTATGTCCTTGTTGAAGACATTAAAAATGCTGTTGCAAACAAAATAAACGAAATCAGCGCTTATATAGTCAATAAAAATATGCAGCCTGTTAAGCTTCATTTAGATTCTTTAACAGATGATGAAAGAACAATAATATTAAAAGGATGTCTTATAAATTATTATAAGAACTAAAAATTCCAAAAAAATCCGAATTTTGCTTGCTTTTTATTAATGCTTATGCTAATATTTCGGTGTAACAAAGATGTTTAGCTTAAGAGTGGGCCGAGGTCCACTCTTAAATTTTGTTTGAAAAGGACAAAAAATGACAAAAAGAGAAGAATATGAAAAGAAAACAACCGACCTTTTAATGCCTATCATTGAAAGAAATGATTGTGAGCTTGTTGATGTTGAATTTGCTAAAGAAGCAGGTACATTTTACCTTAGAGCTATTATAGACAAAGAAGGCGGTTTTACTGTTAATGACTGTGAAACAGTCAGCAGAGAACTTAGTGATCTGCTTGACCAAAAAGATTTTATAAATGAATCTTATATACTTGAAGTTAGTTCGCCGGGGCTTGACAGACCTTTAAAGAAAGAAAACGACTACAAAAGAAGCCTTGGCAAAGATGTAGAAATAAAACTTTATAAAGCAATTGAAAAACAAAAAGAGTTTGAAGGACAATTAAAATCCTATACAGAAGATACAGTCACAATTCTTATCAATAATGAAGAAAAAACTTTTGAAAAAAAAGATATTTCTCTTATACGCCCCCCATTCCATTGTTAATCATTGATGTACAGCCTTCTGGCACATACATAAAAAACAGTATAAAAACTAAATAAAGGAGGTAGGCTTCGGAATTAACCGGAGCGAAAAATTAAAAATGGCAAGAACAACAAAGTCAGCCAAAGCAAAAAACGAGGCTGCAAATGAAAGCTTGGAGCTTATTACCGCGCTTAGAGAGATTGCAAAAGAAAAAGGTATAGAAGAAGAAATCCTTTTTGAAGCTATTGAAAGCTCATTACTTGCTGCTTGCAAGAATGAATATGGAAAATCAGACAATATCAGAGTTAATATTGACAGAGAAACAGGCGCCTTCGGTGTGTATGCCGATATGGAAATTGTTGAGGAAGTACAGGATGAATTTACAGAACTTACTCTTGAAGAAGCAAATGCAAAGTATCCTTCACTTCAGCTTTCTATAGGAGATAAATTATCATTTGAAATAACCCCTAAGAATTTCGGAAGAATTGCTGCACAGAAGGCAAAGCAGGTTATTATTCAGAAGATCAAAGAAGAAGAAAGAAAGTCTTTATTTGAGGAATATTTAAAACTTGAGAAAGAAGTTGTTACCGGTATTGTTCAAAGATACCAGGGAAATAATATCTGTGTTAATCTTGGAAAGATTGATGCCATTCTTATGGAAAACGAGCAGATCGCCGGAGAAGTTTTCAGACCTACCGAGCGTGTTAAACTCTATGTATTAAAGGTTGATGCAACACCAAAGGGACCAAGAATTACCGTTTCAAGAACTCATCCGGAACTTGTTAAAAGACTTTTCGAAGCGGAAGTTGCTGAAGTAAGCGATGCAACAGTTGAAATCAAGGCTATTTCACGTGAAGCCGGTGACAGAACAAAGATGGCCGTTTGGTCTAACAATCCTAACGTTGATCCGGTTGGAGCATGCGTAGGTGTTAACGGTGCAAGAGTAAATGCTATCGTTGATGAACTCCATGGAGAAAAGATTGATATTATCAATTGGAGTCAGGATCCTGCAACACTTATAGAAAATTCTCTTTCACCTGCAAAGGTTGTTTCAGTTGATGTAAACGTGGAAGAAAAATCCGCCAAGGTTATAGTCCCTGATTACCAGCTTTCGCTCGCAATCGGAAGAAGCGGGCAGAACGCAAGACTTGCAGCTCGTCTTACCGGATATAAGATTGATATTAAATCTGAATCTCAGGTAGATGAAGCAAGTTTATAATATAAAACCATAAAGGAATTTTGTTTCCTATAGAAAGGAAAGGAAATGACTGAAAAGAAAATACCGTTAAGACGTTGCACAGGATGCAATGAGTCTTTTCCTAAAAAAGATCTTATCAGAGTTCTTAAGACACCGGAGGGAGATATAATACTTGACTCAACCGGCAGAAAAAACGGACGGGGCGCATATCTTTGCAAAAATGTGGAGTGTTTTAACAAAGCCAGAAAGAGTAAAAGCTTAGAAAGATCACTTGGAGTATCAATTCCAAATGATATTTATGAAGAACTTCAAAAGGAGATGATTTCTCTTGGATAATGCCGAAAAGAAAATTTTATCATTAATTTCTTTAAGTGCAAAAGCCGGCGGTCTTGTAAGCGGTGAACTTTCAAGTGAAAATGCAGTAAAAGACGGTTCGGCAAATCTTGTTATTGTTGCAGCAAATGCTTCTGACAATACCAAGAAATTGTTTTCAAACAAAACAACCTTTTATAAAGTTCCTTATTTTGAATTCTCTACAAAAGAAGTTCTTGGAAGAACAATAGGAAAAGAAAACCGTTCTTCAATAGCTGTAATAAACAAGAATCTGGCAGATAACATAATAAATAAACTTAACGATTATAAGGTTAATTAGCCACGGAGGTAGATGTTAATGGCAAAATATAAAGTTCATGAGCTTTCAAAGGAAATAGACGTGCCGAGCAAAGACATAGTTTCTTTCCTTCAGGAGCAGGGAAGTTCTGTAAAGGCCCCCATGAGCACAGTTGAAGACAAAGAAGCAGAAATGGTCAAAAAGCATTTCGCCAGCAAAGCCAAGTCTCAGCCGTCCGAAAATAAGGGCGAAGTTAAATCAGACGCAAAGCAGCCTGTAAAAACCGTAACAAACGTACAGCCTGCAGGCGGAATAAGAAGACCTGATGCAAACTCAAGACCTATGCAGTCTACAGGCAGAAGTCCGCTTCAATCATCAAGAGTTGATTCCGGTAGCAGACCGGGTCAGCAGTTTAAGAGGTTTGACACCGGCAACGGTCCTGTACATGTAATGCGTGCAGATGGTTCCAAATCTTCCGGTACAGCACAAAGGCCAATAGATTCTGCAATAAAGAAAACACCTGCTTTTGTAAGCAGACAAAACGGAGCGGCTCCTGTTGGGGTTGTATATAAAGCAGATCAAATAAAAGCAGAAAAAGAGGAAGCCGAAAAGAAAGCTGAACTTGAAAAGAAGGCTTCCGAAAACACAAAACCTATAAATGAAGTAAAATCTGAGGAAACAGTGGCAGATAAAAAAGTGGAAGTTAAAGAAAAAGTAAATGTTATGCAGGAACAGCCTTCGTTAAAGAAAGAAGAAGCACCTGCAGTTAAAGAAAAGCAGGAAGCAGCCAAGGAAGATACAGCAAGCTATAACAACAGAGAAAAATCTTCCGAGGGATTTAGAAGAGATAATAATTCCGGTAATAAGTCTTCCTTTGCTAATGGTGAAAGAAAGCCGTTCAATAATGGTGACAGACCTCAGTATCAGGACCGCCAGCAGAGAAACTATAACGGTGAGAGAAAACAGTTTAATCAAAACGGCGAAAGAAAACCGTTTAATAACGGCGACAGACCTCAGAGACAGTTTGGCGACAGACCATCATTTGGTAACGGCGAAAGAAAACCGTTTAATAATGGTGACAGACCTCAAAGACAGTTTGGCGACAGACCGTCATACGGTAACGGCGAAAGAAAACCGTTTAATAACGGCGACAGACCTCAGAGACAGTTTGGTGACAAACCATCATTTGGCGACAGAAATTCCGGATCAAATAAGAGTTTTGGCAACAACAGAAACGGTGCAGGTTTTGGCGGCGGTTTTGACAAGGATTCCGATAAGGGAGATAACCAGAGAAGATTTGTCAGAAAGGATTCTCGTCCTCAGTCAAAAGATTCCGGTATTTCTTCAGAAATCGGCAACGATCTTAACAAGAAGAGACGTGCTACCGAAATAAGCAATCGTGGTAAAGATAAAGAGCGTGAAAAGAAAAAGGATTTTGACGGTGAATTCGATAAATTAAGAAATAAGAAGGATCCTAACCGTAAGGGCGCCTTTATTAAGCCTGTTGTAGTTAAAGAAGAACAGAAAGAAGACGAGATCAAGACCATTACAATTCCTGAAGTTCTTACTCTTAAGGAACTTTCAGAAAAAATGAAACAGCCTGTTGCAGCAATGGTTAAGAAACTTTTCCTTGAAGGAAAGATGTTTACTCCAAACCAGGATCTTTCATTTGAAGAAGCGGAAGAGATTGCTCTTGAATATAACTGCATTGCTGAAAAAGAGGTTAAGGTTAATATTGTGGAAGAGCTTCTTAAAGATATTGAAGATCCTGAAGAGGCTTGCAAGAAACGTCCTCCGGT
>JAILFQ010000337.1 GCA_024697505.1 Lachnospiraceae bacterium | reverse complement strand
TCTCATCTCGTTACCCTTTCACAGAATTATTTTAACCATAATAATTGCATCAAAGGTGGAAACCACCGCCATTCCCACAGCCTGCTGCACAGCGTTCAGGTCGTTCGTAAAATAGCTCATAAGGTCTCCGGTCTTATTATGGTTAAAATAATTCTGTGAAAGGGTAACGAGATGAGAAAAAAGGTCTTTTCTTATATCCCTTTCAATTTTCCTTCTGCTTCCGAAAATAAAGAATCTCCAAAGGAAACGGCCTGCCGTTATAATAAGAGCACATATCATTATTCCCAAAACGTGCTTTAAAATGCCGTTCGTATCAATTGTTCCGAAGATAAGACCATCCGTTATTTCCCCTGTAAACTGTGGAACATACAGGTTTGCAAAGTCCACAACAAAAAGAGTTATTATTCCTCCAAGGTATGCCCACTTATATCTGCCAACATATTTCCAGATCATCGTAGGGAACTTTCCCTTTGCATTTTTTGCTTTTGTTTTCGTCTCTTTCATATTTCCCACTTCCAACTCTCCTACTGCACAAAATCTCTCTCTTAACAAAATGAACAAAAAAATAAAATCTCCATCTTCATTAGAATATCACGAGATAGAGATTTTTTCGATAGATAAAAAATATAAAATCACTTTTTTCTAAAAATTTTATATTTAACATTTTGTTAAGACATGTATATGGAACGTTAATTATCCTTACTCTCCTTCAAGAACATTGGATATAAGTCCAAACCCCAGCGTCATTACAACTATTATAAGTCCCGGCGCTATTGCATACCAGGGTGCGTTAAAAAGATAGCCCTGTGCATCCGAGAGCATAAGGCCAAGGCTCGGGTCCGGTCTTACAACCCCAAGTCCCAAAAAGCTTAAGGCCGCCTCGGACAGGATTGCATTTTGAAAACCTATAAAAACAGATGTAAGTATTGTGGTTCTTATATTGGGAACAATGTGCATAAGCATTATCTTAAAGTCCGAAGTTCCCATAAGTCTTGCCGCCATAATGTATGGTTCACTCTTTATGCCGACAACGTCCGCTCTTACCATTCGTACAAAGCTTGGAATAAAAACTATTCCAAGAGCAATAATAACATTCTTTTCTCCCGGGCCTATAACCGCAACCAGAACAAGGGCGATCAACACCCCCGGAAAGGATGCGACAATGTCATTAAATCTCATTAAGATCTCGTCCAAAAGTCCGCCGTAGTAACCGCTTACGGTTCCTACCACTATTCCAAAAAAAGTTCCTATAAAAACCACGCTTGCCGCAATTAAAACAGATGTACCGCTGCCCTTCATAACCCTGGAAAAAATATCTCTTCCGAAATTGTCGGTTCCAAACAAATGAGATAAGGAAGGAGCTGCACTTCTCAAAGAGGAATCCATGGAATTCGGCTCATAAGGAGTATAGAAAAAGCCTATAAGTGCAAGGGAAAAGGTAAGCAAAACAAGGGCTGCGCCAATAGTTAATTTTAGATTTAATTTCTTCTTTCCGCTTTTATCGCCTTCTAAAAAAAGCTCTGCCATCTTTAAAGCATCCATTGTTTTCCTCCTTTCCCGAATTTATTCTAATAGTTTTCTTCCGTAACAGCATCTATTCTCGGATCTATTGCCTTATGAAGAATATCCGCAAGTGTATTAAGCACCACAACTATTGCCGCAGTAAGCACCACAATGCAAAGTACCACAGGATTATCTCTGTTGGATATGGAATTAATTAAAAGGCCGCCTATTCCCGGAATATTAAAGACCTTTTCCACTACAATACTTCCTGCAAGAATATCTGCCACTGTCATTGCCAGCATGGTTATAAAAGGCGTTACGGCGTTTATTAAAGCGTGATTTAACATTACTCTAAACTCGCTTAATCCCTTGCTTCTGGCTGTTGTTATGTAGTCTTTTTTTCTTTCCGCCACCATAGCATTGCGTACATATTTTGTCATCATGGCTATCTTTGGAATGGAAACGGAAACGGCAGGTAAAATCAGAAATGAGAAAAAGCCCGCCGGGTCTTCCCTAAAGTTTACAAAGCCGCCAACCTTAAATATCCTGAGAAGGATCCCAAAAATATATGTGAGTACTA
>JAILFQ010000334.1 GCA_024697505.1 Lachnospiraceae bacterium | reverse complement strand
GGGGCGTTCATGATGTACGTTACGCTATCCGGAATGGTTATACTGGTCAAACTACTGCAATTGTTAAATGCACGAAATCCGATTGTCGTTATGTTGTCCGGGATTTCTATGCTGGTTAAACTGCTACAACCAAAAAAAAGCCAATCACTGATATACGTTATATCTTTGGGAATATTTATGGTGGTTAAGCTCGTGCATTGTGCAAATGCCGCGACACCAATAATAAAAACGGTATCCGGAATATATACGCTGGTTAAGTTTGTACATCCTCCAAATGCATTTTTATCAATCGTATCAACGCCATCCGGTATATGCACGCTGATTATACTAGTATTCTGATTAAACGATGTTGACCTGAGCCATACTACTTTCTTTCCATTAATCTCCTCAGGAATAACAATCTCTGTATCACTTCCGATGTATTCTGAAATGAAGCATTCTGTAGAACCATATTCAACTGTAAAGTCGCTTGCCGGAGAGGCTTTAGTTTTAGCCCCATCATTTTCGGCCTTTTTTTCAGCATTAGTACATCCGCCTGCCATGACACACACAGCCAAAGCGAAAACAGCAATCAAAACTTTCTTCTTCATAGTTTTTCTTCCCTCTTTTCATCTGTCCCGCCCGTGAAAAAAAATAGAGTAGACAAGTTTTTTTATAGGAGTAATGTAAGGTGATGTCAATCACCTTACATTACTGATATGCGTAGTATATCAGCGCCTTCGGCGCAAAAAAAGAAACCCACCCTTTTTGCGGTTCAGTCCTTTCTCCTTCTTTCTTGGAATTACTGTTTTGGGGTGGATTACCTTTGGATTACTTTTAAAAATAAAAACAGGAACAAAAAAAGCCCGATAAAACCGGGCTTAATACAGGGGATGAGAGAATCGAACTCCCGCTAAAGGTTTTGGAGACCCTTGTCATACCATTTGACCAATCCCCTAAAAAGGATTTTGAATGCCTTTTCAAAAGACACAATGAAAATTATATCCAAAATCCCTTATTTGTCAAGACGACAAACATAATTTTATTAAGAATATTCTGCTATTTACAGATATTTCCTACATTTCTACTTTACGCTTGCTCCAAAAGGTGCAAGAGAAAGCTTGGCAATCTTAAAGAACTGCTTTCCGAAAGGAATTCCTATTATTGTTATGCAAAGAAGGCATCCCATAAGGAAATTTCCGATGGCAAGTTCAATTCCGGAGATTATAAACCATAATACGTTTACTATAAACGAGCCTGCTCCGCCTCCGTATCTGACCTCTTTTCCAAAAGGGCAAAGAGAAACGGAAGAAAGTTTAAAGCACTGAAGGCCTATAGGTATTCCGACAATTGTTATGCACCACAAGATGCCTGCCAGCCACCAGCCAATGGCGCTGAACAAGCCGCCAAAAATTATCCAAAGCAAATTTCCTATAAAACTCATATTTTTCTCCTCTCACGGTCAATGCCTTACCCCTGCTCCAAAATGGTGCAGGAGAAAGAATTATTTACCTGAAATAACAATCTTATCAAAACAGATATATGGTAACACACTCTCACCTGTTTTCCAGGTTTCTTTGGAGATTGCAGCCACATTCTTTAACATCTCGGCAAGATTTACGCTTATCATTGTTTCGGATACGGCGCCCTTAATCTTTCCGTCTTCAATATAAAAGGCATTCTTTGCAACACCGGAAAGTTCCGCGTTGCTGCCCGGGTAGCCTGCAGAAACGGAGCCTACAATAAGTCCCCTCTTTACGCCCTTAACCATATCTTCAAATGATGTATCTCCGCCTTCTATAATCCAGCCGTTTCCATCATTTTCAGCAGCTTTTACATTCTGCTTTTTGGATGTGTAAAGGGAAACAAGGTAATTCTTTAAAACACCGTTTTCCACAACGCTTATATCCTTTTCTCTAAAACCGTCTGCGGTTACAAAGCCTTTGCCGATTATTCTGTCGTCACTTGGGGCAAGTTTTATGGTTAAGCAGTCGGAAGCCACCTTTTCCCCAATCTTTCCGTTCCAAAGAGATGACGGATCCAGAATCGCATCATCTGTAATAAAGCAGTTTGCACAGAAAGAAAGTACCTGTCCAAGGCAGTCCGGTGTAAATATAACCTTTCCTTCAAACTTGCCTTCAAAACCGGTTTCGTTGAGAGAATCCTCTCCTGCTTTAAGACCTTCCCTAAAACTGTCAATTTCTATAAAAGGCTTATCAAGAGAAAGTGTCTCTGCGCTTACTGCAGATATGCCTGTGGTTTTGTTACCGTCATTGCCGGCAAACTCTACCACAACGCTGTAATTACCTGTCTTTATTTCTGCTTCGGAGCCGTTTGTATTTCTGTAGATCTTATTAACTCTTGAATACTCGGCTATCATAGTCATTACAAGGATCTTTGGATACTGCTTTTCTATATCCTTTGCAAGTTCTATTGTTCTTTCTATAAGCTTTCCCATATCCGGTTCAAGAACGCCGGAAGAAAAGCTTTGCTCACCTATGGACGGTGCAATATCGTATGCATCATCCGGGGCACCTGCTTCTGCTGCCGCAAGAGCTTCATCCAAAGCTTTGTCTATTGCCTTTTCGTTAAAATCGTTGATGCCTGAGGAGCCAAGCTTACCGTCCTGAATTAATTTAACATTAACCTTACGGTCGAATAACGTTCTTAAAAGCTTTACGTCTCCACCTTCATAGGTAAGTTCTCTTGTTTCTGTTTCAAGGACTGTATAATGTGCCTTATTTATTTTCTTTTTTTCAATAAGCTCTTTAACTGTATTGGAAACTGTTCTTAAATCTGCCATACTATCTGCCTCCGATCATTAACTTACACTTAATTGACGGGCCACCCATTGTTACGCACATAGGCTGCTTTTTACCGCAGGTTCCGCAATTGGACCAGGTAGGTACATCGGAAACCATATCCACGCTCTTTAACATATCAAAAGCAACACCGGAAACAGTGGTATCTAAAATAGCTTTTCCAAGCTTTCCCTTCTTTATTTCGTAGCCCATGTTAATACCAAACATAAACTCTCCCGTAAGGTCCGCCTGGCCGTTTCCTGTCTTTGTAAGATAGTATCCGTCGTCTACGGAAGCGATCATGTCCTCCAACTTATCTTTGCCCGGAAGCACGCAGGTATTTCTCATACGGATAAGAGGTTCGTCGGAGAAGCCCCAGCCTCTGGCATTTCCCATAGGTTTAACGCCAAAGTGGTCTGCTGTTTCTCTGTTATGCATATAGGACTTTAAAATACCGTTTTCAATAAGTACCGCATCCTGTGCTTCAATTCCTTCATCGTCAAGATAAACAGGAATATCCGTTGTCTGCCCGAAAGCCTCATTTGCAAAGTCCACAATGCTTATAAGTTCGGAAGCCACCTGCTTGTTAAGGTTTGGTCCGGCTACGGAACCACCGAGTACAAGGTCTGCCTCCACTGTATGTCCCACAGCTTCGTGGGCTATCATTCCGGCCACATCCGGGTCCAGAATAACGGTTTTTACACCGGCATCCGCATAAACACCCTCTGCCTTAAGGCGAAGTGTGTTGTACAGATCGTCTGCTCTCTTATATACATCTTCAATATTATTTACATGGTCGCTTAAGTTTCCGTTTCCGCCAAAGTAGTCCATAAGTTCCACAGGATTACCGTCTTTCCCGGCAACAGCCATGCTAATGTAAATTGCACATCTCGGATAAATGGTATGTCCGTCGCAGGCATCGGAAGTATAAATAAACTTCTCTGCGGAATCTTCTCTGTAAATAACTCTGCGGTTTACAAGATCTGTATACTTACCTGCAATATATGTGTCCACATCCTTACAGAAATCTATAATTTTCTTCTGTTCCAGATCTTCAATGCACTTCTTTGGAAGCACCATACCGTTTTTATACGGAGAAAAAGGTGCCTTCTTTTTAACTGCGTGCTTTTCAAGCACATCCGCATTCTCTGTTGCAGCCTTTAAAACTCTTTCCGCAGCTTCTCCGGAAACCTCTGCAATTGAAGAAAAGCCGTAAACACCGTTTTTGTAAACTCTTGCACAAATACCCGCAGATTGCTGGCTTGTATTTGCAACAATACTTCCCTGTTGAATAACAACCATTCTTGCCTTGTTTTCCTGCTCACGAAGAATTGTCTGTGAGGCGGTATCAAACAGGCTTTTTTTGTCTTTAATAACGTCCTGGATCATTTCCTCTGTATTTCCTCCTTAAATATTTTCTATTTACAATGATCTGCAAGTTCTTTTACGGTTTTAAAATAAAAATCCGCATTTTCCCGCATATATTTCTCGTTTTCCGGTATATCAAAGCACCAGCCGGCACCTGCAAAAGGTACCCCTGCCGCTCTGCTCATTATAAGGCCGGGCTTAAGGTCGTCTATAACCAGCATTTCCTCCGGCTTTAAATTGTAAGTTTCCATGAGTTTAAACAAAGGATAAGGAGATGGTTTTCTCTCCTCTTTAGGCTGTTCCCAGCCAAAGATCATGTCCGGCTTCGGAAGACAGTTATGGGCATAGTCTCTTAAAATATTGTCCGCAAGGGAATGAGAAACAACAGCTATATACCCGCCTTGGGCCTTTTGTCTGTCCATTATTTCTTTTATTCCCGCAAAGGCGTCTGCCACATGCCTGCTTGCATAGTCTGCCCAGAATTCCTGTTCCTTAACAAGCTCTTCTTCGGAAAAGCCGCACATTTGCGTAAAAAATGGAAGAATTCCCGGATCAAAGTTATATTTTACGTAATCGTCCAGGGTATAAGAAGCCCCCGGACGGTAAATCTTCAAAAATTCCACAAAGCTTGGAAAATGGATCTTTGCAGTGGAATTTACCGTAGTATCATCATGATCGAAAACCAAACATTTGTATTTCATTTTTCCCTCCCGCCTAATGAAAACATTTTAGCATACTTGTTATTCAATAAACAACAGACTGATTGAAAAAAATGGAGCAGACTTTCCATCTGCTCCATAAACCTATATACAAATGATTAAACCATTTTCCAGTTTGCGGTTTTTAGCTGAACTTCTTTCATGTGTTTGAATATGCTGTCTTCCTTGGCACAAAGTTCTGCGCTGCTGCCGCATTCCGCAACCACTCCGTCCTTTAAGACCACAATCTTGTCTGCACCATCAACGGTACGCATACGGTGGGCAATAATAAGCACCGTCTTGTCTTTTATTAAAGCCGAAAGAGCTTCCTGTATCACCGTTTCGTTTTCCACATCAAGAGAAGCTGTTGCTTCATCCAGCAAAATAATAGGGGCGTCCTTTAAAAAGGCTCTTGCTATGGAAATACGCTGTCTTTCTCCGCCGGAAAGTTCGGAGCCGTTTTCTCCTATTACGGTATTGTAGCCATCCGGAAGATTTTTTACGAACTCATCGCAGTTGGCAAGCTTTGCTGCGGCAAGAACCTCTTCATCGCTTGCGCCTTTCTTTCCTATTCTTATGTTTTCCATTACGGAATTGTTAAAAAGCGTTACCTCCTGGAAAACAATGGAGTAAAGAGAAAGCAGTGTTTCCGGATCTATTCCGGAAATATCCTCCCCGCCAAGGGTTATCTTTCCGCCGTTAATGTCGTAGAAACGGGCGGCAAGTCTGGAAACCGTTGTCTTTCCGCCGCCGGAAGGACCTATAAGAGCCGTAACCTCACCCTGCTTAGCGGTAAATGATACATCCTTTAACACATCTTCACCTGTAGAGTAAGCAAACTTTACATGGTCAAAAACAATATCATATCCTTTGTTGTTAAGCTTTGTACTTCCTGTCTGTACAGGATGTGAAAGAACTTCATCAAGTCTTTCGCACTGAACTTCTGTGGAGATTATGGCAGCAAAGTTTTGAAGGCTGGCCATCATTGGGTCATACAATCTGGAAACCACCATAAAGAACATAAACATGGTAAGAAGATCTATTTCTCCTTTTGCAAAAAGTGTGCCGGAAACAAGTGCGGTTGTACCTATTCCCAGTTTTAACAGCATTTGGGCTCCGGAAACATATATTGCCATTGTTACTTCCGTTTTTAATGCCTGCTTTTCCACCTTCTTTATTTTTTTACCAAGGCCTTCAAGATAGCTGTTTTCCGCATTGCCGGCCCTAAGGTCTCTCATGGATTCCAGGCACTCCTGAATTCCGTCCTGCATCTCCAGTTTAACTTCCGTATTCTTTCTTACCGCCTTTTTTTGTATTCCCGCAGAAGTTGCAATAATAAGGAAGGCAAGAGGAATAACAAGGAAGCTTGCAAGTACCAGGCGGTAGTCAAACATAAAGAAGGTTCCAAGCCCCATTAAACCAACCGCAATTACCGCACCTATAAGTTCCGGGATCCAGTGGCTGGATGCAGTTTCTATCATTGAGCAGTCCGCCAGAATATTTGTTGTAAGGTCTGTAAGATTCTTCTTTGCAAAGTAGGAAAGAGGCAGCTTTCTCATTCTCTCCGCAAGATTTTTTCTTCTTTTTCCGCTTTCCACATAGGTTGCAAAAAATGTTGACTTGTACTGGATTCTTTGAGTTATTGCAATGCAGGCAAGTATTACCAACGACCCAATTGCATATACAAGAATATGGTCTTTTGGAAGTTCCCCTTTAAGCAGATCTCCTATTAGCAGATACAAAATGCAGGCAGGTGCCATAAGTACAATATAAGAAACCGTACATGCCGCGCAGGCTTTAATAAGCCCTATAGCCCCATCCTTTGTTAAAGCATATTTATGTTGTAATCTTGCTACCATCTTATGCCACCACCTTCCACTTAACGGATTTTTCGTATTCGGCGTACATAGTGCTGTACTTTCCGCCCTTTTCCATAAGTTCCTTATGGTTTCCGGATTCGGTTACCCTTCCGTTTTCTAGAACAAATATGTTATCTGCATTCGAAACAGTACTCAATCTGTGAGCTATCATTACCAGAGTCTTGTCCTTTGCCAGCTCTTCAAAGGCCTTTTGCACGCTTGCCTCATTATCCGGGTCCGCAAAAGCGGTTGCCTCGTCAAGAATGATTATAGGTGCATTCTTTAAAAAGGCCCTTGCTATGGCTATTCTCTGGCATTCTCCGCCGGAAAGATAGGTGCCTTTGGAACCTATTACAGTATT
>JAILFQ010000242.1 GCA_024697505.1 Lachnospiraceae bacterium | reverse complement strand
TAAAAGCTATTTTGTAAGCATAAGCTACGCCTTCTTCTTTGCTTTGGCCATAGGACTTCTCTTGGTCTTTTTCGGCAGGGGATTCCTTTCTCTCTTTACAAATGATGCTGAAGTAATTGACGACGGAATGCTGCGATTAAGAATAATGGGCTTTTCTTATGCATTTTCCGCATTTATGGACGGTACGATAGCAGCCTCAAGAGGACTCGGCAAGACGCTTGTACCAATGATAATTGTAATTATGGGTGCCTGCGTGTTCAGGATCGTTTGGATCTATACAATATTTGACCACTATAAAACCATCCCGTCACTTTACCTTTTATATATATTTTCCTGGACCGTAACTGCCACTGCAGAGATTATTTACTTTATCTACACCTACAAGAAAATACTGCGAAAATACTGATAAGAACAGCATATTCCACTTTGTTTAATCGTGATTTAATATTTGCGCAAGGTATTCAAAAGCCTCACTTACTGTCTTGCTTTTAAGTATTTTCTTTCCTTCTCTTTCAAAGCTTGTATATCTTAAAGACATATGTCCCCAGATTTCCTTAAGTTTTTGAAGAGCAGGTCCTTCTCCCATTTCTTCATGGGTTAATTCTGTGTATTCCGTCAAAAAGTTATATACTCTTTTGTCCTCAGAGTATTTTACGATTTCGCCGTTTTCTCCGTTTCTGCCTTCTTTGCTTTTAGCATTAAGTCTTTCTAACAATAATGGGTCCGATACAAGTCCCCTCCCCACCATTATTCCTGTAAGCTTGTTTTCAAGCCCGGCCTCTTTTACGGCTGAAAGCACCTTGTCCCTGTTTTCACTGTTTTTTATATCTCCGTTATAAATTATATCTGCATTTAACTTTTGCAGGGAGTATAAAAACTCGTCCATATGTACGTTTCCGCGGTACATTTCCTTCCCCAGTCTTGGATGTATGGTTATATTTTTAAAAGGAAAGAGATTGTATACTTCTATAAGATCTTCAAGTTCTTCAAGTTTCTCATATCCTATTCTTGTTTTTACGGAAAGAGTGAGATCCGGCATAGAGCTGTAAATCTCTTTAAAGAAATTTTCCAGTTCAATGGGGTCCTTCAAAAATGCTGCACCTTTTCCGCTTGCCGTTACGGTGCCGGATGGACATCCAAGATTTAAATTTATCTCTTCATACCCCATATTTCTAAGTTTATCCGCAAGGAACAAAAAGCCTTCCGGAGACCTTGTAAGCACCTGTGGTACAAGAGCATTCACTTTATTGTTTTCTTTAAGGACGTCCTTAAACTCTCTGACAGTCATTGCCCTTTTAAGCTTAGGAACAATAAAAGGAGAACAGAAACCGTCTATTCCCCTTGGAAAATGCTTATAAAGCGTATTTCTGAATATGTAGTTTGTTATTCCCTCAAGAGG
Source organism: Lachnospiraceae bacterium (assembly GCA_024697505.1). Classification (GTDB taxonomy): domain Bacteria; phylum Bacillota; class Clostridia; order Lachnospirales; family Lachnospiraceae; genus JAILFQ01. The sequence goes on along the minus strand of JAILFQ010000242.1, from coordinate 2,421 downwards.
GGCAACATAATATTTCAATTCCATAGCAAAAAGACTAAGCAACCTTTCCGGTTTCTTCCTCATTTTCTTCTTCAACCGGGAATTCTTCTTCCGGTACATTGTAGCGGATTATTGTTCTTGTTTCTCCGCCTGAGCAATAAACTCTGCCGCACTCCGGACAGACCGAAGTTTTAAGGGTTACTGTAGCAGAAACAAGTTCCGTATTTTCTTCATTTCCCTTTTGTCTGGCATTGGCAACATGTTCATACTCATGAGATGCAACAACTGCTGCCGATGCGCCCGGATCTATGTGTCCCGGAGTTTTAAAAGATACGTCGTTTTCGTTGGAACCGTCTACATACTTACGGTTCTTACATGTTTCGCACTCAGAAGGATCTACTCTTCCGGGTTTTATTGTAATTTCCTTTTCTCCGCTCTCAAACGGAAGTACCGGTTTTTCTTCTTCTTTTGGAATACTTCCGACTCTTGCATCCGAAAGCACTTTGCCAAATTCAAGAGGCCCGTTAAGGTTTGCAGCACTTCTTGTGGAAAGAGAATTCATTATCTTTGCGGCATTGGAAACCTCTGCTTCTCTTTCCTGTACCGAACGCACCCTTCTTGTATCCGCATTTGAATAAACTTCCGCAACGGGGCTTACCGGTGTTACAGGTAAAGCGGAGTTACCGGAAACCGCAGCGGTACGAGCAGCACCAAGCGTTGCTCCGGAAGTATAACTACCGGCATAATAATTGTAATTATTTGAAAGTGCTCCTACCATTTGCAGCCGCCTTTCGCAAAACCTCAAATTCAGTCTTCCCGGGAAAATTCTATATTCCCATACTTTAGGTTATTATAACATATTTGGTAAAAAAAGTCACTTACAACAAAGGCACTATGCAAATGATAAAGCAAAAGAGCCGTTTTCCGTAGAAAACAGCTCTTTTTGTTTAAACATCTCTATAATAGAAGGACATTATTCTATAAGCTGGTATACACAGCCAAGTCTGTCTATTTCATCCGCTGCGGCACCTATAAAGCCTGCCACGCAGTATCCCTCAGGCGCCGCAAAAGTCATACTTGCGTTACTCTGGTAACTTCCACCGGAAATAGTATTTCCAAAATTGGTGGTAACACTTATATAACTTATTCTGTATGTTCCAAACCAGGACTTCTTTGCCTTGCTTACCGTAACCGAAGTTATGTATTCACCCGGTGCAAAGGTAAGTGTCTGTGTGCTTCCACCGTTTCCGCCTGCAAAAACTGTTGTACCGTCATAGCAAAAGCCAACTCTGTCCAATCTTGAGCCTGTGGAAATTGTTACACTTTCCGGAAGGGTTTCCGTCATGGAATCAAGGAAAGAAAAACCCGTTCCCCCGCCGCCTCCGTAGGTATCCGTTGTAAGATATCTTGGCAAAAGCGTATAAGAAAATGTTGCTGTTATCGGATAATGGTCTGAAAGCTGATTTCCTTCCGAATCTGTAAACTGAGTCATAAGAAGTTCAAAATATGTGGCATCCAGTTCCACATTCTTTCCGCTTCTGTACCAGATTTTATCCACAACCTCGCCGTACTGTCCAAGTTCGTGTACCATAAGGGCGTCTCCGTCTTCCGGCACTTCCCCGTCCATTACAAGGTCTATCCAGCAGTCTGTAAGGCCACAGGCTTCAAGCACTGCGGTTTCAAAATTATCTCCTTCTCTTGTATATCTGGAGTTTGTATCTCCCATTACAATTACTGCTCTTCCGGCAGATCTGGAATTAATGTATGCCGCAATCTGGTTCATATTGGATCTTCTTGCAGCAAGAGAGCCCTCGTCACAGTCGGCATCTGTATGAAGATTATAAACATCCACAAAGTATCCGTCTGCAATCTCAATGGCCGTATAAGAAAAGCCTTTTGGTGTAAGCTGGTCGGAACCTTCGGTAAAAACACCGTGTGTCTCGTCCCAGCCAACTCTTGTTTCCATATAGATCGGAAATCTTGAGAAAGTCATCATTCCGTCTCCGAACGGTACATTACCTGTAAAATCCGTTGCATAAGGCAGATTAAGATACCTTGTAAGTTCACTGTTGTAAGCAAAATCTTCCTGCACGTTAATTATGTCGTAGTCATTTAAAAGAGGACTTATCTGAATTGTATATTCAGCCGGACTGCTACTGGAAATAATAGCAGGAAGTCCTCCCACATTGTAAGAAAGCACCTTGAATGTCCCCGTTGCATTTGTGTCTGCATACACTGTCTGCATGTTTCCCGGCGCACCCGTCATAGCAAGTATGAGAGCTGCCGCAAGTAAAACCGCACTGATTCTCTTAAATCCCTTCAACATTTTCTTCCTCCTGTGTTAATTTGCTTTCCCCCGGCTTTGTCCTTCTCTTCAAAGCCGTAAGTTACTTATTTTGTTACTTTTTTGGTAACTTTTAATAGCATTTATGTGCTATTACA
>JAILFQ010000284.1 GCA_024697505.1 Lachnospiraceae bacterium | reverse complement strand
AAGTCTACTTTGTTCAACTGTCTGTCGAGTGCTAAGGCACAGGCAGCCAATTTCCCCTTTTGTACTATTGAACCCAATGTGGGTGTCATTACTGTTCCAGATGAAAGACTGACAAAACTGGCAGAACTGGTTAGCCACATCTGTCCCACTTCTGCTTTTGCAGCCAGTTTTGCCGCTTCAGCAAACATCATATGTTTATGTTCAACCGCTTTTACCTGTTTATCAGCTTCCGCATACATCCCCTCACAAATGAAGAGATCCGACTTTGCAGCAAACTCCGCGATTCTGTCTACAGGTCTTGTATCGGTGCAGTAAGTTACTTTAATTCCCTTTCTCTCCGGACCAAGCACCATATCGGGAGTAAAGCACTTCCCGTCTGCTTCCACCGTTTCACCCTTTTGGAGTTTGCTCCAGCAATTAAGCGGAATTCCAAGTTCTTTAGCTTTCTCGGCGTAAAAACGGCCGGTTCTGTGTATAGTAAGGGAATATCCGTAACAGGTTACGTTATGGTTTACCTTGAAGGCGTTAATCTCGCACCCAAAAAGTTCAAACTTTTCCGTAACCCCCTCTATTTCTATCATTTTTATTTCAAAAGGAAGTTCCGGAGCTATTATGCGTAATGATGAAACAACCTTTTCAAGGCCCTTTGGGCCTATCAGGATAACCGGTTCGGTTCTTTCGGCATTACCCATGGAAAGAAGAAGGCCCGGAAGCCCGCTTATGTGGTCGCCATGGTAGTGGGTAAAACAGATCACGTCTATGTCATGGAAGCTCCATCCGGCTTCTCTTACCGCAATCTGTGTTCCTTCGCCACAATCTATAAGAAATCCTTTTCCGTTGAATTTGGCAATAAGAGAAGTAAGCCATCTCCCGGGGAGCGGCATCATTCCGCTTGTGCCAAGTAAGCAGACATCTAACATTTAAACCTCATTCCCCACGCCGGGCGGCGCAGTCTTTAAATCTTTTACCATAATTATGGCGTGTTCCGCCGGTTTTTTATAATACCACTTTCTCACGCCAATCTCTTTAAAACCCTCGGACATATATAAAGCCCTTGCCTTAACATTACTCTCTCTGACTTCAAGGTACATGGAAAGAGCACCCTCGTTTAAGGCGGTTATATACTGGGATTTTAATAATTTCCTTGCTATACCGAGTCTTCTTACATCCTCTCTTACGCAGATATTTATAAGTTCGCTTTCGTCCGCAGCAAAGCAGATCACAGCATAACCCGCAACTTCGTTTTGCCTTCTGGCCACCAGAAAATGAAAGTTTTCGTCCTTGATCCCCTCGGAAAAATCCTCCCTTACCCAGGAGTCCGTAAAATATGTCGTTTCCATTTCGGTAACCGCATCGCAATCCGCTTCTGTCATTTCGGTTATAAGAATCTCTTCTTCCATATTATACCTGCCCGTTTAATGATGCTTCCTTTTCTTTAAGTTCTCTTTCCGCCTGGGAAAGTCTTAAATAATCCGGTCTGTGCTCCGCAGCGGTAACAAATTTACCTTCTTCAAAAAGGAAAGCCGCACGTACCGCAAGAGAACCGGCACGTTGCTTGGACAAATGAAGAGGAGCAAAGGAATACGGCACCTTTGTAAGAGAGATTATCGTATCTTTATATGCCTCCACACCGTCTCCAAGAAATACAACTTCTTCTCCGGCTTCATTAACAAGTTTTAAAATATCTTCTATCTGTGTTGCCATCCGGTCCTTTACAACCACAAATCCCTCCGGACCATATTTATAAAGACCTGTGTAGACCTGCTGCCTTCTTGCATCCATAAGAGGACATATAATTCCTCTAAAGCCGTACATATTGGCAGCTATAGTCTCGGTGGTAGGCACTTCTATAATAGGTTTCTTAAGAGCAAGCCCAAGTCCCTTTGCAGTAGCCGAACCGATCCTGAGGCCGGTGTAAGAACCCGGTCCGGACGAGACAGCTATAGCATCCACTTCATTAAGGTCCAAGCCTATCATTCTTACTATCTCGTCTATCATTGGCAGTAAGGTTTGAGAATGTGTGGCTTTAAAATTAACCGTATACTCGGCAAGCAAAGTTGTTTCGTTTGCTATTGCGGCAGATGCCACAAGTCCCGAGCTTTCAACAGCAAGTATCTTCATTTTAATTCCTCTGTTTCTGTTTCCGGGGAGACTAACAGACCTTGTTAAAGGTTATCTTTCTGTAATCCGTTCCCTTTTGTAAATCTTTTTCTATAGTAATATCGTAACGTTCTTTTGGAAGTATTTCCTCCACAAGCTTTGCCCATTCCACCAGGCAGACGCCGTCTCCGTAGAAGAATTCTTCATAGCCTATCTCATCCATTTCTTCAACGTCACCTATACGGTAAACGTCAAAATGATAGAGAGGAAGCCTTCCGTCGTCGTAAACCTGCATGATAGTAAAAGTAGGGCTGTTAACCGGACCTTCAACAGAAAGTCCTGCGGCAAAGCCCTGGGTAAAAACAGTTTTGCCTGTACCAAGATCGCCGTTCAGACAATAAACTTCCCCGGCTTTCGCCTCTTTTGCAAGTTCTTTTGCATATTCAAAAGTTTCTTTTGATGAGTAAGTTTCCTTAATTATATTATTCACCTGCTTCTTCGTTATCATTTGCCGCTTCTGCGGTTTCTTCCTGTGCAGAAACTTCTGCTTCTTCGGTATAAGTTTCTTCCTTTCCGTTAAAAGCGGTTTTCTTTGTATCCTGTACAGGAAGGTCTGTATCTATAAACTTAGACACACCTTTAAGCCTTCTTGCAACGTGCGGATCGGCAAGTTCGCAAATGAGTTTCTTAAGATCTAAAACTTTATCTCCTATTTCTTTCTTAGGAATTAATACCGCACTTGTCCGGTTAAAATAAAGAGCAATGACCATAGGCGTTTCTCTTATGAAAATAAGAGCATCCCATGTAACTTCCGCAGTCTGGTCGCCCTGAGCGGAAACGATCTTTTCTCTGCTGAAGGTATAAGTGATAGGATTATGAAAAAGCGGTGTAATCTTATATCTCATTAAGGCCTTTATAAAAATCCAAACAGGCTGGATAACAGAGAAAAGGCATGCAAGCACAATAAGTGCCACCAGTGTCTGTACCGAGCCCTTTCCCGCACCGGATATTAAAAGCGCAATTGCGGCAACGGTAATAAAAACATTTATTATTCCGTAAAAGCCACTATACTGGTGCCAAAATGAAAAGTCAAACAAATATTTTGGTTTAATCTTAACATCGAATTGTATCATTTGGTGTTATCCTTCCTTTTTCGATCATATTATCATGGAAAGCTGTATACGCTTCTTTGGAACATCTACGCTTAATACCTTTACTTCCACAATATCTCCAACACTTACAGCTTCAAGAGGATGCTTAATAAACTTCTTGTTTGTAATCTGGGATATGTGAACAAGGCCATCCTGATGAACACCTATATCCACAAAAACGCCAAAATCTATAACGTTTCTTACGGTTCCTTTAAGGATCATACCTTCCTTAAGATCTTCCATTCCAAGTACATCTGTACGAAGAATAGGCTTTGGCATTTCATCTCTTGGGTCTCTGCCCGGCTTTTCAAGTTCCTTAATGATATCTGTAAGTGTAAGAGTTCCGATTCCCAGTTCCTTTGCAACTTCATCCTTATTCTTAATAAGAGCGGAAATCTGAGAAAGGTCTTCTGCACCGGCAGCCTTCTTAAGCACAACCTGTTCTGCAGGGGCGGAAACAGTTTCCGCAACCGGAGCGCCACCTTTTGCAAAAGCATTTGCGAGAGCCTGTCCGAAAACAGAATTTGTATTCTTTATCTGAATGGTCTTTTCTTTCTTAACGTTTTTGCGCTCCTGTTTTTCAAGGGCAGCTTTAGCTTCTTTTTCAGCCTGCTTTGCTTCCTTAACGGCTTTTCTCTGCTTTTCCTGAAGTTCCTTTACAGACTCGGGAGAGAAACCCAGCTTATTAAGAAGATTTGTTGCGGCTTCGTAAGACTCAGGATGCACGCTTGTTGCGTCAAGAGGGTTGGTGCCGTCCACGATCCTGAGGAAACCGGCACACTGCTCGTATGCCTTCGGGCCAAGTTTTGCAACCTTTTTAAGCTCTTCTCTTGTTTTGAATTTTCCGTTTTCTTCCCTGTAGGTAACAATATTCTTTGCTATTACCTTGGAAATACCGGAAACATATTCAAGAAGAGCAGGAGATGCGGTATTTAAATCCACGCCCACCTTGTTAACGCAGTCCTCAACAACTCCGGTAAGAGTTTCGTCAAGTTTTTTCTGGTTCATGTCATGCTGGTACTGGCCAACACCAATAGCCTTAGGCTCTATTTTTACAAGTTCGGCAAGAGGGTCCTGCAATCTTCTGGCAATAGATACAGCACTTCTTTGTGCCACATCAAATGTAGGGAATTCTTCTGTTGCAAGCTTACTTGCGGAATAAACGGAAGCCCCCGCCTCACTGGTAATAACATACTTTGTAGGAACATTCATCTCTTTTAAGAGCTCTGCAATAAACTGTTCGGACTCTCTGGAAGCCGTACCGTTACCGACAGAAATAAGGGTTACACGATACTTTAATATAAGTGTTTTAACAATCTTCTTTGCTTCTTCCATTCTTCCCATTTGAGGAAGTGTAGCAAATACAACAGCTGTTGCAAGGACTTTGCCTGTTGCGTCAACAACAGCCAGTTTACAACCTGTTCTGAAGCCCGGGTCCCAGCCAAGTACTGTATGCCCCATAATAGGCGGCTGCATAAGAAGCTGCTTTAAGTTTTCTCCAAAGACCTTAATAGCTCCCTCTTCCGCTCTTTCTGTAAGAATATTTCTAACCTCACGCTCAATCGCAGGGGCAATAAGTCTTTCGTAACTGTCCAAAACAGTTCTCGTTAAAGCTTCGCATATTTCTGTTCCGTCTTTAATGATTATCTTCTTTTCAAGATAACGCAATATTTTATCTTCCGGAGCAAGCACCTTAACAGTAAGCACTTTTTCACTCTCGCCTCTGTTTACGGCAAGGATCCTGTGGCCCGGAATCGTGGAAAGTTTTTCGGAAAAGTCGTAGTACATCTCGTATACGCTCTCAGCCTTATCGTCCTTCGCGGAGGATGTAAGGCTTCCCTCTTCCATCGTTACCTCACGTATATAAGTTCTGTAATCCGCCTCATCGGAAATTTTCTCCGCAATAATATCTAATGCACCGTTTATGGCATCTTCCTCATTTGCAACTTCCTTTTCAGGATTTACATATTCCTTTGCAAGTTCTGCAAGGGAAAGTTCTGTTTCCTGGGCGTAAATGATATCCGCAAGAGGCTGCAGACCTTTTTCAACCGCAATTGTTGCTCTTGTTCTTCTTTTAGGTCTGTAAGGACGATATAAATCGTCAAGAGTAACTATTGTGGCAGCTTCTTCTATCTGCTTTTTAAGTTCTTCGGTAAGCTTGCCTTGTTCCTCAATGCTGGAAAGAACCTGAGCTTTCTTCTCCTCAAGATTTCTGAGGTAGATAAGTCTTTCATCGAGATTTCTTAAAACTTCATCATTAAGAGCACCGGTTGCCTCTTTTCTGTAACGGGCAATGAAAGGAATTGTGTTCCCTTCATCTATGAGTTTTACGGCTGCTGCCACCTGTTCGTATCTAACACCGAGTTCGCTTGTAAGTTGCTTTAAAATGTCCATTAAAATAACCTTTGCCCAAACGGGCATATCCTTTTCTTAATTTATAGATTTTATCTTTGTCCTTTGTCGTACGGTATACCTTCAGCCTTAGGGGCATGCGAATTCTTGGATGTAAATGCAAGTACCGCAAGGGAAATAATATACGGAAGCATATTATAAACGCCGCTTGGAATGTTAAGACTTACAAGGAAGTCAAAACCTGCATATACATTGGAAAGTGCTCTTAAAAGGCCGAAAAGCAAAGCTGCAAGAGCTATTCTGTGAGGCTTCCACTGGCCGAATATCATTACGGCAAGAGAAAGGAAACCGAAGCCTGCAACACCGTATTCAAATTTCCAGGAGCTAACGCCCGAAGTAATATAACATATTCCGCCGAGTCCGCCAAGCATTCCGGAAATAAGAACTCCGGCCCAGCGCATCTTGTAAACATTTATACCGACGGAATCTGCTGCCTGTGGGTGTTCTCCGCAGGCAATAAGCCTTAATCCAAATCTTGTCTTATACAAAACTATGTAGGAGACAACAAGTGCGATCACTGCAACAAGCATAAACCAGCTGAATTCAAACTTTCCTATATTGACTATTAAGTTCTTCTTCTGGTCCACATATTCTATTTCTGAAGAAACATTGTCTACGCTCTCGGAAATGTTGATTGCCTTAACCATAACCGTTGCAAGAGCAGTACCAAGCATATTCATTGCGGTTCCTACAATTGTCTGGTCTGCTTTAAGATTAATGGCCGCAAAAGCCAATAATGATGAGTAAAGCATACCAACAAGAAGACTTACCGCCATTACCGTTAAGACCATAACCACTGCCGGTGTGCCGTCCGGTAAAAACTTCATTGTAAGAGCGCCGCCAAGAGCACCCATAACCATTTCTCCTTCAAGACCAAGGTTTATAACGCCGGAATGCTCGGAGAAGCAACCGCCGAGAGCCACCAAAAGGAGGATAGATGCAAAAAGTACGGTATATTGAATAAGTATAAGCATTATCTCTCACCCCCTTCTTCATTTTCAAGACCTTCGGTTTCTTCAAGGGCCTCATTTTCTTCAAAAACTGTACTTTCCCCTTCTTCCGGTTCCACAATATCCGCGTCCTGTACCGGTGAAGCTTCTTCCTTCACTTCCTCTTTTGCTTCCTTTTTCGCTTTTTCCTTTACATCCTCTTTTACCATTTTGTCTTTTTTGCCGGAAACTATCTTATTCATAAGATATTTAAAGAAACCGACAAAACCGCAAAGGTAAACAATGATCGCAGAAATAAGGTCTGAAGTCTGAGCGGAGTACATAGTCTTGTCTACATGTGCGCCGCCGGATGTAATATGCTGTATAAAGTAAGACGAGAAAAGAGTTCCTATAGGATTAAGGCCGCCAAGGAAGGCTGCCGCAATTCCGTTAAAGCCCATTGCAGGTACGGAAGACTGGGTACAGGACCACTCTTCAAAACCTGTCTGGAAAAGTAATGACGCACCAAGACCTGCAAGCATTCCGCTTATTGCAAGAGAAACGATTATATTCTTCTTTTCCGCCATGCCGGCATATTTAGCCGCATTTTTATTAAATCCTGTTGCTTTAAGCTCGTATCCGAATTTGGTCTTCGAAAGAATGACCCAAACTATTACTGCACTTGCTATGGCAATAAGAAGCGCGATTCCCACATATTTGTTTTTGTTAAAGATATTATCAAGCCCAAGCTGAGGAAGAATTGCCGCCTGTCCTTTTTGTGCAAGCTTATAAGTATAAGGGCTTGCCACTTCCTTTACGTTTGAAAGCAACATATTTGTTGTATAAAGCGCTATCCAGTTAAGCATAATTCCGGAGATAACTTCGTTAACGTTTCTGTATGCCTTAAGGATACCGGACACCGCTCCGAGGAGCGCTCCCGCCGCAACTGCAAACAACATACAGAAGAACCAGTTCCAGTTCCATGCAAGAGCGGCATAAAGACAAGCGCAGGCACCTGCCACATACTGGCCTGCAACGCCAATGTTGAAAAGCCCCACCTTATAGGCAAAAAGTACGGAAAGGGAACACATTATAAGCGGCGCCGTCTGTACCAAAGTGTTTCCGAAGTACTTTATTCTTGCTCCGGAGGAAGAATAATTGAAGAAATTCTTAATTACCGCTCCTATGGCAGAAAAAGCTCCTGCCGGATTAATTATAAGAAGTGCTATAAAGCCGATTAAAAGTCCGATGATTATACATACCAGGGACATTATAAAGGACTGCACTCCATCGTTTTTCCAAAATGATTTTTTGTTCATGCCCCCACCTCGTCTCTTTTGGCTCCTGCCATGTAAAGGCCAAGTTCATTTTGGCTTGTCTTCTTTGGATCAAACTCGCCCACTATTTCGCCTTCATACATAACAAGTATTCTGTCGGATACATCCATAACCTCGTCAAGCTCAAATGATACAAGAAGAACTCCTCTTCCGGCATCTCTTTGAGCAACAAGCTGCTTATGGATAAACTCGATCGCACCGACATCCA
>JAILFQ010000278.1 GCA_024697505.1 Lachnospiraceae bacterium | reverse complement strand
TTCTGACTTTCTCCGCAGGCACCTCCGCCATCATATCCACAAGGCGGTAAATGTACTCTCCCTCACGCCCGGAGTCTGTGCAGATGTAAATGCAATCCACATCCTTTCTGTTAAGTTGTGTCTTTACTATTTCAAATTGCTTTTTTACATCCGGTATTATTTCGTATTTATATTCCTTCGGCAAAAAAGGCAGTGTCTCCACCGCCCATTTTTTAAGGGCCGGATCGTAACTTTCCGGATAACTCATGGTTACAAGATGTCCAACACACCATGTAACCACGCTTTCCTCAGATTCCTGATAGCCGTCCGCCCTTCTGAAGTTTTGTTTAAGCGCCTTTGCAAATTCCTGCGCGACGCTTGGTTTTTCTGCTATGTAAAGCTTTTTGCCCATTATGTATTACCTTTCACTACTATTTTGTCCGGTTTCCTCCGTCGTCTCCTCCTCCGGCTCGGTTAAATATATAGGTGCCGGCTTTTCCAGGAAGAAATAACCGTAAAAGTCGTACTTGTATACACTCTTATAAAGTACGGTTCCGTCCGGCGGCGGATTGTCCTCGTAATACTCAAGTTCATCTTCCGTAAGAGTTACAACCGGTTCTTTATAGGTATACTTTTTTATAAGATTAAGTTGTGAATCATACTCATAAAATGCAGATTCAAGACTGTTGGCAATAATGTAATGATCATTGTAACATTCAATGTTTCCTTCTTCTCCGGAGGCGATCATTGTGTCTGTCTGCATAAGTCTTACGCCCTCTTCCGCCTCATCTATAAGATATCTTTTAAGATATGAGAAGTGGGTTTCTTTCTTGGCATAATCGTAGTCTTCGTTTCCATCCCAAACATAGATATAATGTCTTGTGGTTCTTATACCGTCATATTTCACGAGTTCTATATCCACAAGATTATCCTGCATCTCAAACTCGCTCTTTTCGGTATCCCCTATTCTTAAGAAGAAAAGGTCTTTATAAGAAGTGTCTTCCCAACCGTTTTCCTTATCTCCGATTATGTAATCTATTTTCGGTTTGTTGTAAGCACGGCGCACTTTAATGATCACGTTAGGTGCGGCACAGGAAACTATAAACCTGTTATAATGAAGCGGATCTGCTTTTATAAAGGACTCAATGGCGTTAATATCCAGCCAGTTAAGTACGCCGTCCACTTCCTCACACTTTACCATATATTCCGAAAGAAGCTCGCAAAAGTCCACCAGCTCGGATATTTCACCTGTTTCCGCACTGAATAAAAGCACCACGTCTTTTACGGAATTTCTGGAATTCTTTGAAGCAACCATAAGAATATCGTTTCCCTTGTCAAAACAGAATTCAGAAGTAAAAGAATAATCTTCGGTACTGTAAATTCTTGTTACGTGTCCCAGTCTGTCCATACAAACAAACTTGGCGGGAGAAACCGTAAAATATGTATTTCCGTTTTCGTCAAAAAGCATCATTTCCGCTGTAAATGCTTCAAGCGGAATTTCGCTTCTTAAAACTCCGTCATTGTCATAAATACGGATATATGGTTTAAGGTCGTTTTCCATCGGAAAAGCAACATACATACCGGAGAGAACCGAGTCTTCACTGGCATTTACCGTAGAGTAGGTTTCTGTTTCTTCATCAAATAAGGTCTTTGTGCCCGTTGCCGAATCAATACGCATAACATGGGCTGCAACCTTATGACTGTTGTTATAATAAAATCTTCTCACTCTTGTAACACCGGAAGCGTCCGTAAGTTTAAGAGTGATCATATTATTGTTATCCGGTGTGAGTCCTATTATCTGGAATTCGTGGACAGTGGAAAGTCCGGCAACCGCAGGCACAACATATCCGCCGTAATCAGGATAGATCGTGTCCGTTACATGGACGGAATACTCCACATAAACGGGATCCTTTGTTTTAAAATACACATAAAGCGACTGGGAATTTGTTCCAAATGCATTATAAATAACCAATGGAGAATCTTCGGTATAGTCATTTAAAGCTATAAGATGATCAATGGCATTTCTTGCAAGGTCCTGATATCTCATATCGTAAATAGTGGTAGTGGTTCCTTCAAGAAGTTCTTCCATAACCGTAACATCTATATCTTTATTCTTTTCCACCGTATGGGTATAATCATCCTGGTACTGTTCAAGTTCTTCCCCTGCAGGTACACCTTCTTCACCTTCTCCGTACAGAAGGTAAATAACCAGTCCAAGCGTTATTATACTCACTGCTAAAACAAATATTAGATATTTTTTCTTTAAGCTCATTGTTCCCCCCGGGTAAACTCAGGTTTTATCTCCTGCCATGGCAGGTATCCATATATATTTATCGCATTTTTCCCCTTAATAGTTAACCCTTTTCTCTAAATGAATCTTTCCAATATCCGAAACAGTTTATCAACATTAACAGGTTTTGACAAGTGTTCACTCATTCCGGCGGATATGGCATTTGCCTTATCTTCCTCAAAGGCGTTGGCCGTCATGGCGATTATCGGAATGCCGGCTATTTCTTTGTCTTTCATAAGTCTGATCGCTTTTGTAGCTTCATAACCGTTCATGTTAGGCATCTGAACATCCATAAGGATCGCATCGTAGTCTCCCGGTTTAGCGTCTTTCATCATTTCCACCGCTTCAACTCCGTCACAGGCTTCATAAACTTTTATACCCTTTTCCTCAAGGAGTTCCGTAGCAATCTCCCGGTTAAAATCATTGTCTTCCACAAGAAGTATCTTTTTACCTTTAAAACGGTCTTTGTCAATTTCGCCTTCAAACTTTGCCTCTTCAATTTTCTCTGCAATTCTGAAAGGAGCATTTATAACATAAGTAGTTCCGCAGCCTTTTTTGGTATTAACCGCAATTTCTCCCCCGGCTATTTCTACAATTGCCTTGGTAATGCTCATGCCAAGACCGGTTCCCTGTGTATGAGAAATGGTGCTGCTTCGTTCTCTTTCAAATGGATCAAAGAGTCTTTCCACAAATTCTTCGCTCATACCTATTCCATTGTCGGAAACAACAATTTCGTAAATGGCTTCTCCGTTTTCCGGCAGACCAAGCTGCCTTAAAGTCAGTTTTATTATGCCATCCTGTCCGGTAAACTTATTTGCATTCGACAAAAGATTTATAAGAACCTGCATAAACCTTAATTTATCCGCATAAACCACCTCATTTTTAAGGTCTGTAACATCCACATAAAGCTTTTGCCTCTTCTCATTAATCTGTCCGGCTATCATTGTTTCCGCATCCTTAAAGATCTCCCGCAGATTTACAGGCTGCTCATCCAGCACAACCTTTCCGGATTCAATACGGCTCATATCCAATACATCATTAATGAGTTTTAAAAGATGTTCGCCTGAGGTTTTTATCTTTTCAAGATAATCCTTAAGGCGAACTTTATCATCAAGGTTTCCGAGAGCAAGTCCGGTAAACCCAATGATCGCATTCATTGGCGTTCTTATATCGTGTGACATATTTGAAAGGAAAAGGGTCTTGGAAGCACTGGCA
>JAILFQ010000233.1 GCA_024697505.1 Lachnospiraceae bacterium | reverse complement strand
TGTAATAGGACTTTCAAGAGTTCCTGTGGGCTATATGGTAAGAGGCCTTAAGGGGATTCTTTTCCTTATGCTTTTTACGGTGGGCTTTAATATTTTTCTTACAGAGGGAGAAATACTCTGGCAGTGGAAGTTTTTAAAGATTACCGTAGAGGGTCTGCAGACGGCCGCATTTATGGCAATCCGCCTTACCCTTCTTGTAATGGGTTCTTCCGTAATGACCCTTACAACTACGCCAAACCAGCTTACGGACGGCATGGAAACAGGCCTTAGACTTTTAAAGATCATAAAGATCCCGGTACACGAAATAGCAATGATGATGTCTATCGCCCTTAGGTTTATTCCTATCCTTACCGAGGAAACGGACAAGATAATGAAGGCTCAGCAGGCAAGAGGCGCAGATTTTACGGAAGGGAAACTGCTTGAAAGAGCAAAGGCACTTGTGCCGGTTCTTGTTCCTCTTTTTGTATCCGCCTTCAGAAGAGCAAATGATCTTGCAATGGCAATGGAAGCAAGATGTTACCATGGCGGAGAGGGAAGAACAAAAATGAAACCGCTTAAATACGGAAAACGGGATTTATTTGCTTATATGTCCCTTCTTGTATATGTTGCACTTATCATTACGATTGGAAGATTATTTTAGAATTTTAAAGGGTTTTTTATGAAAAGATATATGCTTACAATTGCATATGACGGTACCGGGTACTGCGGATGGCAGCTGCAGCCCGGACAGGCGACTGTTGAAGGTATTATTAATGAAAAGCTGTCTAAGCTTCTTAAGGAAAATATAGAAGTTATAGGGGCCAGCAGAACGGATTCCGGAGTGCATGCCATGGGAAATGTGGCCGTATTTGATACGGAAACAAGAATTCCCGCGGAAAAGATATGTTACGCCCTAAACCACGAACTGCCTGAAGATATTGTAATTCAGTCCTCAAGGGAAGTGCCGGGGAACTTTCATCCAAGAAAGTGCGACAGTTTTAAAACCTACGAATATAAGGTTTGGAATGCGGAATTTGTGCAGCCTTTTAGCAGGAAATACACCTATTTTGTTTATAAAAAACTGGACGTGGATGCAATGAACAAAGCGGCAGAGGCACTTATAGGAACACATGATTTTACAAGCTTTTGTTCGGTTCACACCCAGGTTCCGGACCATGTAAGAACAATTTATTCCGCGGAGTGGAAAAAAGAAGGAAATCTTTTGACCTTTAGAATAAGAGGTAACGGCTTCCTCTACAATATGGTCAGAATAATTGCAGGAACCCTGATTCAGGTGGGGCTTGGTGAGAGAAGTGCGGAGAGCCTTAAAGAAACTTTATCTTCCTGCAACAGAGAGGCGGCAGGACCTACTGCACCGCCACAGGGCCTTACCCTTGTGGGAATAGAGTTTCCGGATCTGCAGGAGAAATGATGGTATCATTTTGTATCAGTGAGCAGTAGCGAAGCTGATTACGAACATCATTGACGTAGAAAATATATTTTTTGAATATGTGATAAATAATCATTATAAAAATGATAAAACAGGACTAATATTTAATTTTTTTTAAAAAAAGTCCTGTTTTTTCCATTTTTATCATTGACAGGGGGATGGGGCGTATATATAATGTAACCCGTTGACACTGCGCGGAGGATGCTGCGCGGTAATATTAAGGAGGAAACACAATGAAGACTTTTATGGCAACTCCTACAACCATCGATAGAAAGTGGTATGTAGTTGATGCAGAGGGACAGACACTTGGTCGTCTTTCTACAGAGATCGCTAAGGTTTTAAGAGGTAAGAATAAGCCTATTTATACACCTAGCATGGATTGCGGTGATTATGTTATTGTTGTAAACGCTGCAAAGGTTAAGGTTACCGGTAAGAAGCTTGAGCAGAAGATGTACTTCGAGCACAGCAAATACGCAGGTGGCGTTAGAGAAACAGATTTAGCTACAATGCTTGAGAAGAAGCCTGAAGAGGTTATTAAGCTTGCAGTTAAGGGCATGCTTCCAAAGGGACCTCTTGGAAGAAGCATGATCAACAAATTACACGTATACGCAGGCCCGGAGCATGAAAATGCTGCTCAGAAGCCTGAAGTATTAACATTCTAGTAGGAGGATATAATCATGGCTAAAGCTAAGGCAAAAGCAAGATACTATGGCACAGGCAGAAGAAAGAAGAGTATCGCAAGAGTATATCTTTCTGCCGGTACAGGTAAGATCACAATTAACAAGAGAGACATCGATGAATATTTCGGTCTTGATACATTAAAGCTTATCGTTCGTCAGCCACTCGCTCTCACAGAGAACACAGAGAAGATGGACGTTAACGTAACAGTACGCGGTGGCGGTTACACAGGACAGGCAGGAGCAATCAGACACGGTATTTCCCGTGCCCTTCTCCAGGCAGATTCCGATTACCGTCCGGCACTTAAGAAGGCAGGCTTCTTAACAAGAGACCCTCGTATGAAGGAAAGAAAGAAGTACGGCTTAAAGGCAGCTCGTAGAGCACCACAGTTCTCCAAGAGATAATCAATCAGAGCATATCAAGAACCCGCATACAATGCGGGTTCTTTTTATGCTCCGGTAACCTCTGTTTCACAGAGGTTACGGCAAGCGTAGCTTGCCTATCTCGCTAAAAACATGCCACCGGCATGTTTTTTTGACGCTCGACAGTTCAGCAAACGTTAGTATTTGCATTCAAACCCCGACACCAACTGGTGTTCGGGGTTTTTTCTTTTGTCATCCTAAGACCCGTTTTCTATATGTTCGCAGTCCGGATTTTCCGAAGGCGTTATCGAAGAAAGGAGAATTTGGATGTCTCAAAAAGTGGTAGTGCTGTTGGGAAGTCTCTTGCCTTTACTAATGGGAGTTTATTTAGTAAAATTCCAGTTGCTAGTTAAAAAATACATCAGAGGTAAATGAAAATGGATCAAATGGATCAACAAAATGCCTACGGAGAGGATTTGTGCGAACTGTGCGGCGAAAGGCCTATAGACAGAAGCACAGGTAATCCCGAGGAGTATCTTTGCAGAGAGTGCAGAGAAGAGAAACTAAAACTGCGTGTTCCAAAGTGGCTTATTGTTGCGTTATCGATCGTGTGCGTGGTAACTAGCGTAATGATAGGATATCTCAGCACGAAGCTGGACAAGTACACCATTGGACAAGAAACCCTTAGCGCCGGCAATGAGGTGCTTAAGGAAGCCTATGACCTGGTGGATGAAAAAATGCCCTGGTCGGCCCTTGTAAAGATACAGGAGCACCTTGAAAACAACCCTGAAAATACGGATGTGGCTTTAGAGGGTATGCGAATTGCCATGAAGTGTGGCGCATATGGCAGTGCTGCTTATTTTTTCAGCAATTATCTTGCAGATAAGGGTTTTACGCAGGAAGAGATCAACGAGATAAATGTATATGTGGATGATATCTCTCGTTATAACGATACCTACAAAGCTGCACTTGATATTATGATGGGAATGCAGGATCTTCCAGGTGACATGAGTTCCGAAGAGATTGAATCTGCTATGCAGGAAATGAAAGAGAAACTCCTGGCACTTGAGGGAAGAGAAGCATATGACAGCGGACTTATTGAATTCTATCTGGGCTTTTATTTCTCGGATAGTGTTAAAGAAGCTGAAGATCATATGAAAAATGCAACC
>JAILFQ010000248.1 GCA_024697505.1 Lachnospiraceae bacterium | reverse complement strand
CTGCATAGACTCCAACGGAAACTATGTGCAGTCAGGCGGAACTGTAATTGCAAAGATTTCCACCACAGACACTTCCGGCAACATGTCTGCACTTGATGTGGACGGAAGCGTCAAGGTGACCGGCGGAACCCTTATTGCCATTGGCGGTTATGTAAATACCCCGTCCACGTCTCTTGGAGTAGCAAGATTTGGATCCACTTCCGGCGGCTCCATGTGGGGCAGAAGTTATTCTTTAAGCGGCTCCTCAAACGGCAGTATAAGCTTAACTTCCGGTACCTACACTTTAAAGGATTCCTCAGGAAATGTAATCTGTACCTTTAAGCTTTCTTCATCTTACAGCAGCATGCTTATTGTTAGCGAAAAGTTAACATCCGGAACAAGCTATACCATATCCGGCGGCTCCGTAAGCAAGACCTGGACTCAGAACTAAAGCCCGGAACAGGCTTGGTTGTGTAATATTCCTTTTTGTAATGTTGCTTTTTTGTTTTCTATGGTGTATATTTTCCTTCGGAAGTTAAACTTCCGAAAAGGATATCTTCGGGGCTGGGTGCGATTCCCAACTGGCGGTAAAGTCCGCGAACCCTTCTTGGGCCGACTCGGTGAAACTCCGGGACCAACAGTAAAGTCTGGATGGAAGAAGATGCAAGGTTGTTTTGTTATGAACTTACGCCCCGACTGCGTGCTTTTGCACATGGCCGGGGCTTTTTTTATCTCGTATGGAGGTAAATGCTCTGTGAGGATTGAATAAAACTACATGCGCGAAGATTTCCTCAAATTTTACTTGTCTTACAAGACAGAACGGAGGAAAAATGAGTAAGATACTCGAAAACATCAAAAACTTTATTCCAAGCATTAAGGAGAACGCAGGCTATTTTATTACCTTTATGGTGGTTATTGTGTTTCTTTTCCTTATTGCAAACCTGGTAGAAAAACTTGTTCAAAAGAAAGAGGGGAGAAAGGAAAAAATCTTAACAACAAGAAAGATTGTTGTAATCGGTATGTTTTCCGCACTTTCTTCTATTTTAATGCTCTTTGAAATACCAATGCCGTTTGCACCGGGCTTTTATAAATTGGACTTTTCCGAAGTACCAATCCTCATTGGTGCCTTTGCCTTCGGCCCTGTTGCCGGAGTTCTTATGGAGTTTGTTAAGGTCCTTTTAAACCTTCTCTTTGACGGCACAACAACCGCTTTTGTAGGAGAGTTTGCAAACTTTGCCGTAGGATGCAGCTTTATTTTGCCTGCATCAATTGTTTATCTTTTAAAGAAATCCAAGAAAACAGCCCTTTTTGGCTGCATAGCAGGAACAATTGTTATAACAATTTTCGGAACAGCATTTAACGCACTCTACCTTCTTCCTGCCTTCGCAAAACTCTACGGAATGCCACTGGATGCAATTCTTGCCATGGGCAGCAAGGTAAACGGACTTGTAAAAGAAGGCAGCATAATGAGCTTTGTAATGTGCTGCGTAGCACCTTTAAACCTTATAAAAGGCGCAGCGGTTTCTATAATAACAATGCTTGTTTACAAGCCTTTAAGACCTATAATTAAGGGAGCAGGACAGAACTAAAAAAGGAAATTTATATTTTACGGCTTAAGTGGAGAAAAACTCTGCTTAAGCCGTATTTTTTACGGCGCAGGCCGACTTGCTAACCTGTTCCGGGGCTTCTTTCTCTTCTTTTTTCTCTCCTGTCGCTGTTTTATCTCTCCTGTCGGCTTTTTTGAGAAAAATGTACGGCTTAAGCCGTATACTTTACGGCCGCAGGCCGACTTGCTAACTCGATTCGGCTTTTTTGAGAAAAATGTACGGCTTAAGCCGTATGCTTTACGGCCGCAGGCCGACTTGCTAACTCGATTCGGCTTTTTTTGAGAAAAAGCTTCCTTTAAGCCGTAATTTTTGGCCCTTTTTAAAATTGTTCATCTTTTTTCCTTTTTTTATTTACTTCAAGCCGTACTATTTGGAAATGATTTCCAAAAATACGGCTTATTCTTATTTTCTGAATCTAAAAAGATGAATTTCCTTCTGATTTCATCAAAAAAGGCCTCAAAATACGGCTTATGAGGTTCAAGAGCGGTAAAAAAGATGAATTTCAAAAAAGTACATATTTAAATGGTCAGCATTTGTATCGTAGTGGCTTTAATAAGCTTCATGCCTGAAAAGCGCTACACTATCATGAATTTTAAGGCTTGTGTAGTGGATTTAATAAGCTTCCTGTTCGAAAAGCACTACACCAATTTGAAATTCTCAGTTAGTGTAGCGGTTTTTATAAATTTTATGCATGGAAAGCACTACACTATCGTGGCTTCTTCAGCTTGTGTAGTGCATTTTATGATTTTTCCACCTGCCAAGAACTACATTAATTTAAAATCTTCAGTTAGTGTAGTGATTTTACACCACACACCCCCTGAAGAAGCCAATTTCACAAAATAGGGGGTGGTGAAAAAGTAGAGGAGCAACAAAAGCAAGCGCCCAGCGACAAAAGCAAGCGCCTGTCAGCAAAAGCACGCACCCCGGCGGCAGCGCAAAAAAAGTCAGCTATAACTCGGCCGTAAAAAATGACACACCACCCCCGTCCCCAAAAGTGTCAAAAAGCAACCATACCGTCAATACATAAAAAACGAAGGCGGCATATCATGCCACCTTCGTGTTATAATATCATGCAGCAACTACAATCTTTTCAAGTGGATTGCCTTCAGCTTTTAACTTGCAGTAGAGGCTTGTGCAGCGTCTGCACTTTTCAAAAATGCCTTTTGCGAAGTTCTCGTCTTTGTAGACTTTCCAAAGTCCGCATGTCTTGTAATTCTTCCCCTTGTTTTCTATAAAACCTTTTACGTCTTCAAGAGGATATCCAAGGAAGATTCCGATCTCG
>JAILFQ010000228.1 GCA_024697505.1 Lachnospiraceae bacterium | reverse complement strand
GACCTTCCTTATATTGCAGGGGGATTTGCCGATCGCCTGGAGGATATAAAAAAGATTTATTATTCCGGAGCTTCGAAGGTTGTTATAGATCTTTCATATATCACTGACAGAGGAATCGTAGGAGAATCCGTAACAAAATTCGGAAAAGATAAGATCATCCCTTTATTTAACTGCGAGTGCGGACCGGAAAACGAACCGTCAAAGGACCTTTCTGAAATTGAGAGTTTCCTGGAACTTACAGGTGTAACCACATTGATGGTAAAACATGTAAAGATAACTCCGGAACTGGTGGCAACGCTATCCGCCTGCGGTAGAGATGTTATCGTAAGGGACTCTTTAACAAGGAATTCCGTTACAGAGATTTTTGATATTGAATCTGTAAGCGCTTTGGCCACAAATTATTATGAGGGAAAGGGCTTCTTTAAAATAAAGGCAAGTCTCGTAGAAAACGGAAAAGAGGTACAAACCTTTGGTGCATCAATGAATTTCTCCGATTTTAAAACTAATTCGGACGGTTTGATCCCTGTGGTTGTCCAGGACTACAAAAATGATGAAGTGCTTATGGTTGCCTATATGGACGAAAATGCTTATATAGAAACCGTTAAAACCGGAAAAATGACTTACTATTCCAGAAGCAGGAAAAGTAAATGGGTTAAAGGCGAAACTTCCGGACATTTTCAGTATGTAAAGTCTCTTGCAATAGACTGTGACAATGACACTATTCTTGCAAGGGTTAAACAGATCGGAGCTGCATGCCATACCGGAAACAGATCTTGTTTTTACCGGAATCTGTTGGAAATGGGGGACTCTTCAAAGAATATAGGGGATGTTCTTTCAGATGTTTATAAGACAATTAAAGACAGAAAGATTAACCCTAAGGAAGGTTCATATACCAATTATCTTTTCGATAAGGGCATAGACAAGATATTGAAAAAATGTGGCGAGGAAGCGACCGAGATCGTAATCGCCGCAAAAAATCCGGATAATACCGAGATTGTTTACGAACTTGCAGATTTCCTGTATCATTCCATGGTACTTATGGTAGAAAAGGGGATAGATCTGGAAGATATAGCAAATGAACTTGCCAACCGCGAGTAAATGATATAAACTATATGTATCTACTTTTTAGGAGGTAAGATTATGGTGTTTTTTTCGGAATTACTTAAATCGGCGATAGAGTTTGTTATTATTGCTGCTGCGGCAGTTGGTTCTTGTATGCTTGGCGCACATTTAAGAAAGAAAAAAGATGCTAAAAAGGCTGAGCAGGAAAAAACAGGCGAAAACTAAGACTTAATGATATTGAACACAGATTATAGGGCGCT
This sequence comes from Lachnospiraceae bacterium, assembly GCA_024697505.1. GTDB lineage: Bacteria > Bacillota > Clostridia > Lachnospirales > Lachnospiraceae > JAILFQ01. Next base: position 1,731 of record JAILFQ010000228.1, on the reverse strand, counting down.
TTTCCATAAAAGAAAAGTGCCTTTTTAAATTGAGTGTTTGCAAAACAAATATCTTTTGATATAATAAGCAGGGTAAAAATGTATTGACCGGAGGAAGGTACAATGGAAGAGAATATAGTAAAATTCCCTGATACAGAATTTTCATCAGAGGTTAAAATAGCAGAAGATGTTATTGCAACAGTTGCGGTTCTTGCAGCGACAGAAGTTGAAGGAATAGCATCTACACAGGGCAATCTTACAAACGAAATAGTAAGAAGTCTTGGAATGAAGAATAAAACAAAGGGCGTAACTGTGCGTTTTAATGAAGATAAATCTGCAGTTTCTGTGGAATTGAATCTTATTATGCAGTATGGTTACAGCATTCCAAAGACCTGTAAACTTGCTCAGGAAAAGGTTAAGAGCGCTGTTGAGAATATGGTCGGCCTTAAATGTAATGAGGTTTCAATCAACATTGTTGAAGTAAATACAGAAAACGTAAAGTAAGAGGAAATTATGAAGAAGAGCGAAGAGAGAGAGCATCTTTTCAGATTGCTTTTTTGCGAGGACTTTCGTGAAGGAGAGGAACTCGGTGAGCAGGCAGATCTTTACAGAGAACTTAGAGAGGCAATTCCTGAAGAAGAGTTTCTTCCTGTAAAAGAGAAGTTTAACAATATTGTTAACAAAAGAAAAGAGATAGACTCTAAGATAGAGAGTTTTTCTCAGGGTTGGGCTTTAAACCGTATCGGCAAAGCAGAACTTACAATTCTGAGAATTGCTGTTTACGAATTGCTATTTGACGAGGAAGTTCCGGGTAAGGTGGCAATTAACGAAGCTGTAGAACTTGCGAAAAAGTATGGCTCGGATAGTGCGCCGTCATATGTAAACGGAATTCTTGCAGGAGTTATTAAAGAAAAGGAAAACCTTGCAAAATAAACAGGAGAACAGCATGTCATCTGTGTATACTGTTTCACAAATCAATAAATACATCAATAGGATTTTTAAAGATGATGCCTTTCTGAAAAATGTGTATGTAAAAGGAGAAGTGTCCAATTGCAAATATCACGACTCCGGGCATATATATTTCACTCTGAAAGACGGAGCATCACAAATATCTTGTGTAATGTTTGCCGGACGTCGCGCCGGCATTTCTTTTCGTTTGGAGAACGGTTTTAATGTTATGGTTTACGGAAGCATTGAAACTTATGAAGCGGGCGGAGTTTACCAGATATATGCTTCTCAGATAACAAGGGACGGCATCGGAAAGTTGTATGAAGAATATGAGGCCTTAAAGAAGAAACTTGAAGCAGAAGGCCTTTTTTTGCGTGAACATAAAAAACCAATCCCCCAATTTGTTAAGAGGGTAGGCGTTGTTACTGCAAGAACCGGTGCTGCCGTCAGAGATATAATTCAGATATCCGCAAGAAGGAACCCGTATGTTCAGCTTATACTTTATCCTGCAAAGGTGCAGGGTGAAGGCTCTGCAAAGAGCGTTATAGACGGTATTAAGTACATGGATGGAAAGGTTGACGTTATCATTGTTGGAAGAGGCGGCGGTTCCATAGAGGATTTGTGGGCCTTTAACGAAGAGTGTGTGGCAAGGGCAATTTATGATTGCGAAACACCGGTCATTTCTGCTGTCGGACATGAGACGGATACAACAATAGCGGACTATGTTTCCGACTTAAGAGCACCAACTCCTTCAGCTGCGGCGGAACTGGCGGTTTTCGATATAAACACATTGTACGTTAAACT
>JAILFQ010000241.1 GCA_024697505.1 Lachnospiraceae bacterium | reverse complement strand
TATGCAAAAAGACTCTCTTTCCATCTTACCGACGGAAGTGTGAGAGAGATAAGAGGAGCATTGGGGGATTATGCACCGCAGCTTCTTCTTAAAAGAGAATTTACAAGAGTTCACCGCTCATATCTTGTTAATTTAAAGAATATGAGAGAACTGGACATGGACGAATTCACAACCGTAAGCGGAGAAAAGGTCCCGGTTGCAAAACGTCTGCATAAACAGATTAAAGATGAGTACGTACAGTTTCTTTCAGGTGAACGCTAAAGTTAAAATAATGTCATTTAAGGGCAAAAAAATGTCATAATTTTTTTTGTGTGCAATAATGTTACGCGTGATCAACAGATTGCCGTTATGCTCCCCAAACATTACGGTTCCAACCCCTTTATCTGCTGGTCACACTTCCCTAAAAAACTTCTGATGGAATTTTATATAAAGTTCTTTTTACGGAGTTGGTATCACACACAATATAAAGAGGAGCCTCGGAGGGCTCTTTTTTGTTTGTTTTTATCTGTTTTCCTCTATTTTATGGATTATTTCAAGTATGTCCTCAGGTGTTTCGGCTATATGATCAGGTCTTTGCTCATCATTTTCTATTTTGTGGAAATATCTCGGTGACCATGAAAGCCAGACGGATTTTATCCCAAATCTATTAGCACCCACAATATCTTTTTTTAGATTGTTGCCGATCATTACAATGTTTGCCTTGTCATCTTCTTTCAGCCCCATCTTTTCAAGGGCGGTTTCAAACATGAGTCTTTCCGGCTTTTGCACGCCTACAACTTCGGAAACGATCCATTCCTCAAAACAATGTCCGAGTCCGTTTTCTCTGTATACATTTTGAAAAGAATCCCATTCGCCGTCTGCCACCAGTGCAATACGGTAACCTTCGTCGTAAAGAGTCTTTAAAACTCTGTCTGCACCCGGAATAAAGTCTGCCTTAAGAACAATGCCTTTATTGTTATAAAGCTGTGTGGATTCATCTATTATTGTGTCGCCACTGTCTGTAAAAATAATTGTTTTTTTCTTGCCCATTTTCTGTCCTTTCTGCCAAAAGGCTTAAAGATAAAATAAATATAAAGTAAGATTTATATAACTTCAAGTGAAAACATTCCGACGGAGTTTTTTGCACTGTTAAAGGATACTTTTTATGTTGCTTTAATCTTTTAATTCAGATATAATTATATATGTAATTTTATGTGTGGTTTGGGTTATTTTTATGACTTTCAAATGTGCAAAAAATACATATCGGAAAGCTTTTTTCCGGACCGGTGGATGTACACAAAATTAAAGGAGATGTTTAAAATGGCGGAAATTCAAAAGAATGTGGACGCAACTCCTGCGTTCAGTGCAATGGCAAAAAGAAACAAGAACTTTCTTACCTGCACAACAATAATCGAAATAGTTCTTATTCTGGCATATTTGCTGGAAGTTGTTAAAGGAGCAAGAACCATAGGCTATGTTTTAAGCTTTGGACTTGTGTTCATAATACCTCTTGCTTATTCCATTTATACTTACAAAACCGATGCGGAGTCGGATAAAATAAAATGGGTGATCGGTATTTCCTATTTTGTGGGATGGGGTATTCTTTATTTTACCGGATTAAATTATATGATCGTTCTTTACATAGTGCCAATGCTTCTTGCGGTGCTTATGTTTAACAATCAGAGGCTTACAATGGTAAACAGCGGTCTTTCGCTCGTAATGGTCCTTGTTGTTTCCATATATAATTACACAGCACTTGGAATGAATTCCCCGGAAGACCTGCAGATGCTTGAAATATCTATTGCAGCAATAGTTCTTATTTCAGTTTTCAATGTTTTTGTTATTAAGGTAAACGGAGAAATTCAGGCAAAGAATGATGAGATAATAGAGGCTGATGCACTTAAACAGGAAGAGCTTCTTCAAACTGTTGCCGCTACGGTGGAAGAACTTAATGCTTCCATGGATACTGCGGCAGACTACGGTGCAGACACTCTTGAACATAACGATGCACTGGGTACGGCAATGAAAGAAGTTGCAAAGGGTGCTGAGGAGATGGCAACGTCCCTTCAGAGTCAGATGCATCTTATGAGTGATGTTCAGACAAATGTTGATAATTCAACAGAAAAAACAGATGAAGTTGTGGACAGATTCGGAGATGTAAAGAAGGCTGTGGGCAACGGAATTACCAAAATGGAAGGCATCATTAAAGGAAACCACGAAACAACACAGGCTCTTTCGGAAACAGCCGTTTCCATGGAAGAACTTATCGGTAAGGTAGAGGCTGTACATAAACTTTTGGATGTTATCAACGAGATTCAGGCACAGACATCGCTTCTTTCTCTTAATGCTTCCATAGAGGCGGCAAGAGCAGGCGA
>JAILFQ010000232.1 GCA_024697505.1 Lachnospiraceae bacterium | reverse complement strand
AAACTGGGAGCCGAGTATGGTCTTCCTGTTAAAATACGTGCATGCGACACTATGGGCTATGGTGTAAACTATCCCGGTGCCGTTATTCCCCGTTCCGTACCCGGTATAATCTATGGTATGATGACTCACGGAGGCGTTCCTTCGGAACTTCTTGAATGGCACGGACATAACGATTTTTACAAGGCGGTTGTAAACTCTACCACTGCATGGCTTTACGGAGCAAGTGGCGTAAACTGTTCTCTTTTCGGAATAGGAGAGCGTACCGGTAATACTCCTCTTGAGGCTATGGTTTTTGAATATGCCCAGCTTAAGGGAAGCCTGGACGGAATGGACACTCTTGTTATTACAGAACTTGCTGATTATTTTAAGAAGGAAATAGGTTATAAGATCCCTTCCCGTACACCGTTTGTGGGTGCAAACTTTAATGTTACCAGAGCCGGCATTCATGCGGACGGTCTTTTAAAGAATCAGGAAATATACAATATATTCGACACAGAAAAATTCCTTGGAAGACCACCTCTTGTATCCGTATCAAATACATCCGGTCTTGCGGGAATTGCATGCTGGATAAATGCTTATTATAAACTTAAAGACAGCGATGCTCTGGACAAGAGCCATCCTTTGGTTGCAAAGATCAAGGAATGGGTTGACAAAGAATATGAAGAGGGACGTATCACAGTAATTACAGACAGGGAGCTTTCAGAACTTATTCAAAAATATCAGGGAGAATTTGGACTTGATTTACCTGAGATAACGGAGTAAAAATATAGGGTAAGTTTAGAAAGACAGCCATATGGAGGAAATATGCAAGAAGTAAAAAATGATAAGGGTGACGTGACGGAAGTACAGAAAGAGGTAACGGACAATTATTCCCTTAGAGGAAGAGTGTTTCATCATTTGAGGGAGGACATTCTTGCCGGAAAGTATAAAGATAACGAGGAACTTAAAGAAGCTGCCATTGGAGCGGAGCTTGGCGTAAGCCGTACTCCTGTAAGAGAAGCATTAAGACAGCTGGAACTTGAGGGACTTGTTAATATTATTCCTAATAAGGGAGCTTATGTAATAGGTATTTCAAAGAAGGATATTCATGATATATACATGATCCGCTCCTATCTTGAAGGCCTTGCTGCAAGACTGGCATGTGAAAACATTACGCCGGAACAGATGGAAGCCCTTGAAGAAACTGTGTATCTTTCGGATTTTCATGTTAAGAAGGAACATCATGAGCAGGTGGTAGAGTTGGACAGCAAGTTCCACGCACTTATTTATTCCGCATCCGGCAACAAAATGCTGGAGCACGAGCTTACCAAGTTCCATCATTACACCGAGAGAATAAGAAAGCAGTCTCTTGGAAGACAGGAAAGAGCCAAGAAATCCAACATTGAGCACCAGGCAATACTTGAGGCAATCCAGAACAGAAATGGTGATCTTGCCGAAAAACTTGCCCACGAACATATAATTTCCACAATAAGAAATCTGGAAAAACAAGGCTTATAAAGTACTTGTGTTTTACCTTCCCTTTGTTTTATACTGTAAACAGGTATTATGTGAAAAGGAGGGTAAATTATGAAATGGCATAAGTTTTTTGCTTGGGCAACCGTTGCATGCTTTATTCTTACAATGGTAACGGGGTACAAAAGAAAGTAGCTTTAAACATTAAATGTCCTCAGGTTTGCGGCTTTTCCCGCATAACCCGGGGACTTTTTTTGTGTTGCGGAAGCATCCGGATTTCGAGCAAAAATTAGTTTTAAATAAAAGTATAAAAAAAGCTTCAGCCCGGTGGCTGAAGCTTTTCTTTTATTTATCCAGATATTTTTTATAAAATTCAAGTTCTTCTTTAATGGCCACAGGTCCCGGAGCACCGGTGGTGTTTCTTTTGTTAACGCAGGTGTCCATTTTTATGGCATCGAATATGTCTTTTTCAAATACAGGACAGATCTCTTTGTATTCTTCTATGCTCAGCTCGTCAAGAGAGCAGTCTTTTTCAATGCATTTAAGAACAAGAGAACCTATTATTCCATGGGCATCCCTGAAAGGAACGCCATGGTTTACAAGGTAATCTGCAGCATCTGTTGCGTTTGTAAAGCCCTTCTTTGCGCTTTCTTCCATTATATCTTTACGGAATTTTGTTGTGGAAAGCATTCCTGTAAAAAGAGCAATACAACCCTTTACGGTGTCGATGGCATCAAAAGCACCTTCCTTGTCTTCCTGCATATCTTTATTATATGCAA
>JAILFQ010000210.1 GCA_024697505.1 Lachnospiraceae bacterium | reverse complement strand
TAATAACTCGTGATACAGTAGCAATAGAAACCCCTGCTTTTTTTGATATGTCATAGATATTCATAAAACATGTTCCCTTTATATTAATTATTTGGGAAGAGAATGTTTGTGAAAATACTTTCACAAAACTACATATTTAGTTATTTGTTTTATATTCTTCCCCCACTCAAAAACCCGAGATTTATTATATATCTTTAAAACGTACTTGTAAAGTAAATGTGTGATAAAATAACAAAAAAGAGCGAATTTGAGTAACTTTGCCCTTTGATAATTGACATCCAACCCGATTTGGAATATATTTATGTAAGTGCTTACATATTCTATATTAAGAGAGGTGTGTATGAAAAGCTATATTAAAATTAATGAAAAAGATAATGTTGCTGTAGCTCTTGAAGATTTAAAGAGCGGATCAAAGATCGATGTGGGTGGTTGCACCGTAGTCCTTAAGGAAGACATTACAAGAGGACACAAGTTTTCTTTAAGAGACATCTCTAACGGAGAAAACATTATTAAATACGGTAATCCCATAGGACACGCCAAGGAAGACATAAATTCCGGATGTCACGTTCATACCAACAATATTGCAACCAATCTTGCGGATATTATTGAATATGAATACACACCGGTGGAAGTTAAGAAAGAAGCATCTTTTTGCGGGGAAGCATTTTTTGATGGTTTTGAAAGACCTGACGGCAAGGTGGGCATTAGAAATGAAGTGTGGATCGTGCCTACTGTGGGCTGTGTTAATGCAATAGCCGATAAAATTGCCGCTGAGTGTAAAAAATACTTAAAAGGTTCTGTTTCAGATGTTTTGTCATTTACTCATCCATACGGATGTTCTCAGATGGGGGATGACCAGGAGTTTACAAGAAAGGCTCTTGCGGCACTTGTTGCTCATCCGAATGCAGGGGCGGTACTTTTGCTCGGACTTGGATGTGAAAACAGCAGTATAAGTGTTGTTAAAGAATATCTTGGAAAGTATGATGAGAACAAGCTCAGAACTTTGCAGTGCCAGGATGTGGAAGATGAAGTAAGCGAAGGAATTGAAATTGTAAAAGATCTTATAGATTACGCAGCAGGCTTTGAGAGAAAGAAACTTCCTGCAGACAGACTTGTTATAGGTCTTAAATGCGGCGGCTCCGACGGTCTTTCCGGAATTACGGCAAATCCTGTTGTGGGCACATTTTCGGATATGCTTACAAGCCTGGGCGGAACAACAATTCTTACAGAGGTTCCTGAAATGTTTGGCGCAGAAAGACTTCTTATGGACAGATGTATTTCCAAAGAAGTTTATGATAAGACTGTATCTATGATAAATAACTTTAAAGACTACTTTAAAAAGAGCGGTCAGACAATTTATGAAAATCCTTCACCGGGAAATAAAGCCGGCGGAATCTCAACTCTTGAAGACAAGGCACTTGGATGCACACAGAAGTCCGGTTCATCGAATGTTATGGATGTTCTTGATTATGCTGACAGAGTACAGGTTAAGGGACTTAATCTTCTTTGTGCGCCCGGAAATGACCTTGTTGCTGCAACTTCACTGGCTCTTTCCGGTGCTCAGATGGTGCTTTTTACAACAGGAAGAGGAACGCCTTTTGCTTCGCCGGTTCCAACAATGAAGATCTCTACAAATTCATCTCTTGCAGGTAAGAAGTCCGGATGGATAGATTTAGACTGCGGGGTACTTGTTACGGAAGACGAAAAGGTTGATAACAAAGCTATTGCAGAAAAGCTGTTTGAAAAAGTTTTAAAGGTTGCAAGCGGCGAAAAGGTAAAATCGGAAGCCGAAGGATATCATGGAATGGCAATCTGGAAACGTGGAGTTACTTTATAATTCTTCTTTCTTGTATTTTTTTAATGAATGGGATTATAATGGTTCACGAGTCAGGTTATTTAATAAATATCATTTATTATAATTAAAGGAGATAAATAAAATGGCTAAAGTAGTAACAATGGGCGAAATTATGCTCAGACTTTCAACACCGGGTAACGAGAAGTTTATTCAGGCAGATGAGTTTGATGTAAATTATGGCGGAGGAGAGGCAAATGTTGCCGTTTCTCTTGCAAATTACGGACATGACGTAAATTATGTAACAAAGGTACCTAAGAATCCTATAGGCGAATGTGCTGTGGCAGCTCTTAGAAAAATGAATGTAGGAACAAAGTTTATTGCACTTGGCGGCGAAAGACTCGGTATTTATTACCTTGAGACAGGCGCAGCAATGAGAGCTTCAAATGTTGTTTATGACAGAGCTCATTCTTCAATAGCAACAGCAAAGCCTGAAGACTTTGATTTTGATGCTATTTTTGAAGGTGTTGACTGGTTCCACTTTACAGGGATCACACCTGCAATTTCCGACGAAGCGGCAGAGCTTACAGAAGTTGCTCTTAAAGCAGCTAAGAAGCATGGCGTAAAGGTTTCCTGCGATCTTA
>JAILFQ010000191.1 GCA_024697505.1 Lachnospiraceae bacterium | reverse complement strand
CGGATTACTCCTGTATGTATATTATACCGCACATTTTACCAAAAGCATAGTTATACAGTAAAAAAACAGGGTGTTGGTCGCTTATATCCCACCACCTAAAAGGTAGTGGGTTTTACGCTCCTACATTATAAAATATTTTACAAAATCTTCAGTTCCATCACTTCAAGGAGTCTGTAAACTCTTTAATAGCGGCTTTATTATATTCCTCATAGTCTACGGAAAGGCTCTTTGGCAGCTTTTCCTCATACCCGGCCACCAATCCTTCCATGAGGCCCTTTTCGGAGTTTTCAAAAACAGCTCCGCCATACTTTTTCATAAAAGCAGTAGTTCCCGGGCAATCCAAAGAAAAGCAGGAAACACCCAGCATATCCGCTTCCGGAAGAGTAAGTCCAAAGCCTTCGTAATATGAAGGAGAAACCAGAACGTCACACCTTTTTATTATCGGATAAGGATTTTTTACATTTGGAACCGCTCTGATAAATCCGGCACATCCGTTATCCGAGATAAATTTCAAAACATCATTAAGTAAAGGCCCTGTGCTCCCCAAAATAATAAGACAGGTATCCTTATGCGTCTTGTGGAATTCCAAAAAGACCTTCATAAGTCGTAAGTGCCCTTTTTCCGGAGAAAAACGCCCAAGGCAGACATATTTTTTTACATCCTCTTTCAAAAGATTGTAAGTAGTAGCATCAGAAACGTTATAAACATCTTCATCGCCTTTTTGCAGTATGGTTTTTACATCCATAAGATTATGACAGGTAACAATATTGGCATTGGAATTGAAACCACGTGTTATTTCCGAAAGCCCCTCAGACACAACGGCTACGTTATCATATTTTCCGTATACCTCGGACAAGAAGGCAGCATCGGAGTTCTTTCTTACCTTTATTTCACTGGCCATGTCTGAATGAACAAAAATTGTTTTTTTACAAGGAAGTTCCGCCACAGCTCCTATAATTTCCCTGGTATAGCCGGTAAAATGAATTGCTCTGTCTATTCTTAATCCGCCAAGTATTCTTTTGGCATTCGTTGCAAATATTTTTGCCACCGTGCCCTTGCCGTGCCTGTAGCGGGGAAGACCAAGCAATACCCATAATGCAAGCACAATAAGTTCCCAAAAGTTTCCGCACTGGGAATCATAATAACAGAAATAGGAAATATTCTCCGGCAACGATCTTAATCTCTCTTCTCTGTCCTTAAACCCTTTAACATCTTTTATTCTGAAAAAGATCGCGTAGTTATTCTCATCTGTGTCCAGATTATTAAGGAGGTTGTAAAGTGCGCTGGTAAGGCCGTTTGTAGCTAAAGAACCTGCATATATCACTACATTCTTCTTCCCGTTGTCAGGCATTTGCTCAAATTTTACCCCTTCTGAAGGTTTGCCGGTAATAAAGCTTTCACAGACGGCTTTTACACTGTCTATGCTGTCATATGGACAAAATTCTTTGATAAATTCCTCATCTTCGTAAGATTTTGGAAGATGTATTTCTTTAACAAGTTCTTCCTCATTTTTTACTTTAACAAAAGGAAGCTCTGAAGGCTTTTTGTAGAAGCCCCTGTTCCTAGTGTAAGTTTCTTCATCATAAGTAAACAAAACAATTTTCTTACCTGTTGCCGAAAAGTCAAACATAACACTGGAATAATCTGTTATAAGAAGATCACAGGCAGCAAGTACAACATAAGAATCTGTATCCTCAGGAAAAGGCTTAATATGCTTAAATGCGTTAAAATCAAGTTTTCCTTTTGCCATAATGTGTAACTTTGCGATTATGATCTCGTCGTCTTTTAAAAGACCGTCTATCTTTTTGAGTCTTTCGGGAAGTTCGTTTGCGTCATCTTTTTCTCTCCATGTCGGCATATACACGTAGATTTTTTTATCCTCAAGCTGATTCTTCTCTCTAAACTCTTTTGCGGCAGTACTATTAAAAAGAGTTGAGTTTCTTGGATAGCCGGCATGCATAAGCTTTGTTGACGAAAAGTTTTCAAGCATATAATCTTTTACGAACACTCGTCTTGTAAACTCATTTGGACAAAGCAAATAATCCGCATCCTTAAAATTCTTTTGAACATTGCCCATGGACATAAACTCACGCGGCGTCTTCCTGCCCAGATGTTTAAGCGGAGTCCCGTGCCAGGTGTTTAAATATATCTGTTCTTCTCTTTTTACAAAATACGGTGAAAATGTAATTTCGGATACAAGATACTTGGATGTGGCAAGCATCTTAAAATAGCTATGGGAGGTGTTTTTTACAAGAGTTACCTTTGCCCCTTTATTTGCAGACGAAATATTAGCCGAAAGAAAGGTCTTTCTTCCGGCATAATCATTTTCACATACAGATACATAAAGGTTGTATCCCTTATATTTTTCATTTTTTGCATATTCCAGCAGCATAGCACACATATTTGCCGTTGGTACCACACCGACAGGAGCGTCTATTAAAATTGACGAATCGTCAATTTTTCTGCTGAGATACCTGTAGTAACTTCTGCTTTTTATATACTGTGGTGTGGCTACCTTAAGCAGTCTTTTAAACTTATTCATTTGAAAAGTTCCTCCCATTCTGAAACAGCTTCTTTGTTATAAGCGGAATAGTCTATGTTTAGAGGCTTAACCTTATTTTCGGCAAGCGTAACAAGAGCTTTATATATACCATCGTCACTGCTTTCCACAAGGAAACCTCCGTGTTCTTTCATAAATTTTGTCGGACCTATAATATCCGTACTTGCCACAGGCTTTCCGCAGATATCTGCTTCTGCGATCACAAGGCCGAAGCCTTCATAAAAAGAGCTGAGCACAAATGCGTCACACGCATTTATCACCGGATATGGATTTATCATTTTCATAACCAGTATAACACTGTCCTTAAGTTTCTCATCCTCTACATATCTTCTAAGGGTTATGTAAGCATTTTCTCTTTGGTAGCCACCCACAATAAAAAGTTTTGCGTCCGGGTGGTCTGCAAGAAAACGTTGAAAAGCTTTAATAAGTCTCATTTGACCTTTTTCCGGAGAAAATCTTCCTACATTAATAAACTTAAATCCTTCTCCAGAAATAAGTTCTTTAAACCTTTTTTCACTTACCGTTGACTCTGTAAAGGAGTCAAACTCTATAGGAAGATCTTTTTTATTTAAAACATCTTCATAAGCTATTGTATTCTTAACTCTTACAATATTAGCTCCTCTGCCCGCAAGTTTTCTTGTAGGCTGCAAAATATCGTCCGTAACAACAGCCACTTTGTCGTAATGACGGTATGCATAATTAAGCACGTCTTTACGCTGGTTTCCTTTAAGCTTAATTTCCCCAAGCATATCGTTATGTACAAATATGGTCTTGTCGCCCTTAAAGGTGGAATAGGAAAGAATCGTTTCCGCTTCGTATCCTGTAAATTGTACAAGTCTATCTATCCTTGCACCGCCAAATTGTCTTA
>JAILFQ010000186.1 GCA_024697505.1 Lachnospiraceae bacterium | reverse complement strand
AGAATGTTTGACCGGTTCTTCCATTTTACGAATTTATAATAGGGGAATACTAAATAAGAAACAGAGGTAGAATGATGGACGATTGTATTTTTTGTAAAATAGCAAACGGGGATATTCCTTCGGCGACTATTTATGAAGACAGAAATGTAAGGGTTATTTTGGACATTGCACCTGCGGCAAAGGGTCACGCTATAATGATCCCAAAGACACATATGGCGGATATTTTTGATGCGGATGCAGAAACTATTTCTAAGATCTCCGCGGCAATTCCTATGGTTGCTTCTGCAATAAAAAAAGAACTTGGATGCGACGGGATCAATATTTTGCAGAATAACGGTGCGGCAGCAGGCCAGACCGTAAATCATTTGCATATTCATTTTATTCCGAGATACAATAACGATAACGTTAAAATAGGCTGGGAACAGGGTTCTTACGCAGACGGAGAAGCGGCCGAACTTGCAAAGAAAATAGCTTCAAGAGTTTAATCTTCTTCTATTACATGGAGTTCCAGAAAATCGAATTCTACAGGCTCCATAAAACTGTCCTGAGTAAATTTTGTTTTTGAATATTTTTTAAAACTTTCTATATTGGACTCGAGCCAGATAGGCTTTGAAAGATCGAAAGCGGAGCAGACTTCTTCTACTGCCGCAAAGACTTTCTTGGTGCGTGTAAGGCTCGGGTCTGTGTTTTCTATAACAGTATCCTTTAATAAGTGGTTTTCTTTCCAGATTTTTGCCCAAATACGCATAAAAAAATTCCTCTCATAAAAAATTGTCCTTTATGGACAGGTTTTATAATAACATGTTTAAGATAAAAATTGAAGTCTCTTTAAAAGTTTACCAAATTTACCCTTTCATTATTTTACTAAATATTGTGGAGTATCATTTTTTTATGCCTAATTATAGTAAATTTTTTTACTGAATTTACCAATTTTGGACATCATTAAAATTCTTTCTTGTAAAAATGCACATAAACATATCTTAAAATCTTCCCCCAAATGATAATTTTGCACAAGTTTTGCCTTGACAGGTTTAGTAAAAGGTAGTAAATTTAAATAGTAAAGTTTACTAAAATAGTTTAGTAAACAATATTTCGTTATTAAACGGAGGAGGAACAAAAATGAAAAAAGGTATGAAGTCTTTTATAGTCCTTTTACTTACCTTCTGCATGGTTGCAAGCCTTGCGGCATGCGGCGGCGATAAGAACGGAGACGAAACCGGAAAAACAAATACCGGTACTGAAGCAACAGAAAAGACAAATAACGATGGAGAGGGAGAAAAGAAAGATACACCTACAGACACTCCTGCTCCTACACCTACCGAGGCACCTAAAAAGATCACAACGATCAAATATGGTACCCACTATGTACAGGGGCTTGATCCACATTACGTAGATTCCGCTACAGGCGAATTTGTAATGCAGGAGAACGAAAGACAGGCAAGGCTTGCCGCTGAGGAAAAGATTCTTGAAGAACTTGGCGTTGTTTTCGAGTATGTACAGTTTGACGGAAACACAACAGAAGTTCTTTTACAGAGCGTTTTCGCAGGCGATCCTGTTTGTGACATTGCAGTTTTATGGGGCGGTTCCGAGTATACCGTTCTTTCACAGAACGTATGCCAGAAACTTGATGATTATGCATACATCTTCCAGAACGATCCTGAAGTTTCCTGGATGCTTGATGATAAGCTTTTTGGCCATTACTATCTTTTAAGTGACGTTGTACGTTACATGCAGAGATGGCCACTTGTTTACAATATTTCCATGATTGAAGCAGTAGACAGCTTAAAGGATGCAAGTGGAAACACAATTTACCCTAACACACTTTTTGACGAGGGTAAGTGGACATGGTCCACATTCAAGGATTATCTTGAAAAGATCAATGCTTACTATGCAAACGATAACGACATTCACGCTTATGATACAGACTTCCGTTTTGCGGCATACTCTGCAGCATATGCAGGTGGCGGCGGAATCTACGGCGCAGATGGTCTTATGGTTAATACAGAAAACACAAAGAAGGCTATGGCTTACATTAAGGAATTATGGAATGCAGGTCTTCTTACAGAATCATTTGGTACATACGATGACGGCTGGACACCTGTTTGGACAGAAAACTGCACACAGTTCAGAGAAGGCCGTACAGTATTTACAGACTGCGGTGACTGGCTTGTTGGCTGGGCAGGTTCTGTAGCATCAGAGCGTGGCGAGTCCATCGGTATTGTTCCATGGCCAAGAGCTGACTATCTTGATGCTGATTCCGAAGATTACAGACAGGTTATTACAATGAACGACTCCCTTTGCTTGCTTAAGGGCGTAGATAAAGAAACATCCGAACTTGCACTTAAGGCACTCGCTCTTTTCACAAAGACATACCAGTGCGAACTTGCAGGTGTAGATACAATGGACGAAGTTAAGGAAGCAAACGGCGCTAAGCAGGCTGCAAGCTACAACCTTGATATCTTCAATGAAAATGTTGGTGAGTCCATTCTTAATTCCTTCATTTATATTACAAACCAGCTTCCAAACGGCGGCGACTACTCCGAACTTCTCGGTATGAGAGTCCTTTGGGAAGAAGCAATCGGTAAAGACTTACATGGCCTTGGCTCTTCTTACGATGTAGCAATCGAAGAAATCTACGGTAAGTTTGACGAAAAGATTTCCTCAATGGTTGAAATCCTTTCCAAGGAAGGCGTAAACGACACAGCTGCTCCTACAGTAAGCAAGATTGGCGACTGGGCAGTTATTCCTGTTGGAACAGACATTAAAGACCCGATCTGGAACAACTTCATCTCCGCTATCGACGGTGTTGAAGGCACTTATGATACTTCCAAGATGGAGCCTGAGTTTAACTCTCCTGAAACGGATTCCAAGGTAACACAGACTTATACACCGGATATGTTTAATGTTGTCGGCCAGTACAACAGAATGTTTAAGGCTTACTTCTCAGATAGTGCAGGAAACAGAGGATATTGCACAATTTCCGTTATTGTTTACGATCCAAACAATAAGACCGCTCCTACAGTTAAGGCATCAACAGAGACTGTATTCATTGCAAGAGATACAGATGTTGCTTCCATTAACTGGGTTGAGGCAGGAGCTATTACAGAAGCCAAGGATGCAGACGGACTTGATATTTCCGCTAACATTAAACCGGACGCTTCCGTACTTGATACAACAACAGTAGGAACATATCAGGTTCCTATTACAGTAACAGACTATGTTGGAAATACAACAACAGTAACAGTTACAGTTGAAGTTTATTAATCTTTGAAATTACGGGATGCCCGAACTTCGGCTCGGGCATCCTGCTTTGTAAAAAGCAGCATGGAGGAATGTATGAAAAAGAAAAAATGGATAACAGCTATTGTGATCATCGCGGTCCTTGCTGCAATAATACTTTTTTCCAAATGTGGAAAAGATGAGAAGGTTCCGGATACAAACATAGTCGGAACTTCTTCGTATGAAAGCAGTTATCTTGCTTATTTAACAGAAAATTATTACACCGGACAAATGGCGGACGCAAGTATAAGTGTGGACATTTCCGATTACAAGACAAGAGGAGCTATGAAGGCTTCTTATGCTGACGGATTTCTTTCCACAAGCGAGGAAGGTTTTGTTACCTGGACTTTTAATGTGGAAGAAGAGGGCTTCTATAACATGAAGCTTACTTATTTATCTCTTCCGGGGACTACCTCGGATGTTCAAAGATCTCTTACTCTGGACGGAAAGATATGCTACGACGCACTTTCCCAGATAGTTCTTAAGAGACAATATTCAGATGAAAATATAGAAACAAAAAATGATGACGAAATCAGACCTGCTGCAGTAGAAGTATTTGAAAGCAGAGAGGTTTATATAGAAGATTACGGACGCAGAAACGGAGCACCCCTTCTTTTCTATTTAACGAAGGGCGAGCACACAATAAGCTTTGAGTCCGTAAAGGAACCTGTTGCTATTAAAGCAATAGAGTTTACCGCAAAAGAAGAGGAATCTTCTTACGAAGAAGTAATAGAAACTCTTAAGGCTCTTTACCCTGTTTACTCCGGAGAAACTCTTGTGGGGCAGGCGGAAAGAAGAGACGGAATTACAAAAGATATTATTAAGAGTTCTTCTTCCATAAACATTAATAAAAACTATTCGGATTCCAACCTTATGCCTTACCACCCGTACAATATTGTTTACAACACTATCGGCGGCAGCAGTTACAAGACTTCCGGAGACTTTATCACATGGGAGATGGAAGTTCCCGAAGACGGCTTATATGCCATAACAATTAAGGGCAGACAGGCAATTAACAGAGGTGTTACTTCTTATAGAAGAATTTCCGTAAACGGCGTTGTTCCGTATGCGGAGCTTAACGAATATGCTTTTAATTACAACTCCGACATGACAAATTACACACTTTCCGACAATAACGGAGAGCCTTACCTTTTCTATCTTAAGAAGGGTACAAACACATTTACCATGGAAGTTGTACTCGGAGCTCTGGGAAGTGTTGTTACTGAAGTTGAGGAAAGCATGTATAACCTTAACATGCTCTACATTAAAACAACTCAGATAACAGGTACGGTTCCGAGTAAATACATAGACTACGAAATAAGAAAGAAAGTAGACGGCTTTGTGGAGACACTTACCGCTGAATACGAAAGACTTGCTGCGGTTTGTAACGAGATGGTTGCGATTACCGGTGAGCGTGGTGAACAGACGGCGCTCCTTGAAAAGATGGCCTTCCAGGCTATGGAACTTGCAAACGATCCGGAAAGCGCAACAGAACAGCTTGCCAAGTGGAAGGACAATGTTTCCGCGCTTGGAACCTGGCTTGTTACAATTTCCGAAATGCCTTTGGAAATAGATGCAATCTATATTTCAGATCCGGAAGGTAAACTTCCTAATCCGGGAGCAGGTTTCTTTAAGAGTGCTTACTATGGAGTGGTAAGATTCTTTGCATCATTTTTTAACAGCACCAGCGAACTTAATACAGACCAGGATACAAAGGGCTCCGATGTTCTTACGGTATGGATGGTTTCTTCCGGTAAGGAACAGGCTCAGATCTTGCAGAATATGGTGGATGAAACCTTTACACCGGAATACGGAATTAAGGTTAAACTTCAGCTTATTCCTGTAGGAGTTGTTCTTCGTGCGGCTCTTTCGGGAAATGCGCCGGATGTACTTGTAGGCCTTTCCCAAGGAACACTTGCAGACTTTGCAATGAGAAATGCTCTTGTGGATATGTCGACTTTTGAAGATTTTGATACGGAAGCCGCAAGATTTTATGAATCCGCAATTAAGGGTGCAAGTTACTGCGACGGTGTTTACGGACTTCCTGAAACTCAGACTTTTATGATGCTCTTTGCAAGAAATGATATTCTTTCTTCTCTTGGAGTGGAAGTTCCAAAGACCTGGGAAGAAGTAAAGGAGCTTATACCTATACTTCAAAGAAACAATTACGATTTCTGCATGCCTACTTCAGGATTCTATCCATCATTGGTATTCCAGTATGGAGGCGACCTCTACTACGGAAGCGGAAAAGACTACGGTATTTCTTCCGCACTTGCAAGTGATGCGGCGATGTCGGCCTTTAAAGATCTTACGGATTACTTTACGGCATACCAGTTGCCGGTTACCATGGATTTCTCCAACCGTTTCAGAACCGGAGAAACTCCTATAGGTCTTGTAAATTATACAACTTACTGTACTCTTGAAATCTTTGCACCGGAAATTAAGGGCCTTTGGTCTTTCTATCCGATTCCGGGAGTTCTTAAAGAAGATGGCAGTATAGACAACACATATATTTCGGATACGTCTCAAAGTGTAATAATGTCTTCTTCAAACAATGTGGAAGATGCATGGACCTTCATTAAGTGGTGGACCGGAACGGAAGCTCAGCTTTCTTACGCAAACACAATAGAGTCCGTAATGGGAACTTCCGCAAGATATGCTCCGGCAGACAAGGACGTTCTTGCAAGACTTCCTTGGAGTACCGCAGAACTTAAGCAGCTTATGGCTCAGCTTGAGAATACGGTTGGTATTCCTGCAGTACCGGGAAGCTACATGACATCCAGAATGATCTCTTATTCCTTTGATGATGTTGTTGCAAATGCTTCTAATCCAAGAGAAACACTTTACCTTAATATTAAAGCAATAGATAAAGAACTCATTAAAAAGCGTGTTGAGTTTTCTCTTAGCACAGAAGATGATGAGTAGGAAGGAGGAAAAATGAAAAAAGCAGCAACCGCAACAGCGGGAAGGGCTTATAAAGAGCCTTTTTCGGTAGTATGGAGAAAGCATAAGCAAAAGTACTTTATGATCCTTCCATTCGCATTAATCTTTATATTTTTCACATTCCTCCCGGTGGTAATTGCCATAGGCCTCAGTTTTACCTCCTTTAATATGGCGGAAACACCAAAGTTTGTGGGATTTACCAATTACATATCTCTTCTTGTGGAAGATGATATTTTCCTTACGGCAGTTAAAAACACCTTCGTTTTTGCCGTAATAACCGGTCCTATAAGTTACCTTATGAGTTTCCTTTTCGCATGGCTCATAAACGAACTTCCTCCGGTACCGAGAGCAATAATGACGCTGGTCTTCTACGCGCCGTCCATTTCCGGTAACGCTTACCTCATTTGGAAACTTGCTTTCTCCTCCGACTCTTACGGTTACATAAACGCATGGGGAATGAAGCTGGGAATTATATCGCAGCCTATACTTTTCTTCTCCACAGCAGATTACATAATGCCAATCCTCATTATAGTACAGTTATGGATGAGCCTTGGTACCGCCTTCCTTTCCTTTATAGCCGGTCTTCAGACTGTAGATAAATCTCTTTACGAAGCGGCTGCGGTGGAAGGTATTAAAAACCGTTGGCAGGAACTCTGGTACATCACTCTTCCTTCCATGAAACCACAGCTTATGTTCGGTGCGGTTATGCAGATTACGGGTTCTCTTTCCGTATCCGCCATTTCCATAGAACTGGCCGGTTTCCCGTCGGTTTCCTACGCAGGACATACAATACTCACCCACCTTCACGATTACGGTAACGTAAGATACGAAATGGGTTACGCATGTACAATAGCGGTTGTTCTCTTCTTTATAATGATGCTTTGTAACGTGCTGGTACAGAAATTACTTAGAAAAGTTGGCTGATGACGCAGAAAGGACTTAAAAAATGAAAGAATTTTTCAAAAAGATCCGGCGTCATGCCAAGGGTCGAAAAATAAGAAGAAGAAACAGAAGCCTGGGAGTGGATATAGCACTTACCATAGTGCTTGGCCTTTTTGGAATCTTCTCCGTAGCGCCTCTCTATCTCATCTTTATAAACGCATTTAAACCAATGAGTGAGGTTTTTGCTTACCCGCCTCATTTCTACGTTGAAAACCCAACCTGGAACAATTTCTTCGATCTGGGACTTGTACTTGAAGGATTTGAAATTCCTTTTTCCAGATACGCTTTCAACACCTTGTTTATAACAGGAATAGGAACTGCCGGAACGGTGCTTCTCGGTGCCATGGCAGCCTTTCCTCTTGCAAAATATGAGTTTCCGGGCTCCAAGCTTATGTCTAACGTAATAGTTTATTCTCTTATGTTTAGTACATCCGTTACTGCAATTCCAAGTTACTTCATCTTAAGTGCCTTTGGACTTGTAAATACCTATTGGGCGGTTATCCTTCCGGCAATAGGCGGAACGCTCGGCCTTTACCTCATGAAGAACTTTATTGTACAGATACCTGACGAACTTCTGGAAGCCGCAAAAATAGACGGTGCTTCCGAGTTCCAGACCTTCTGGAAGACGGTAATGCCGCTTTGTAAGCCGGCCTGGGTAACGCTTATTATCCTTTCCTTCCAGAGCCTTTGGGGCAACCAGGGCGGAGACTTTATATACTCCGAAGAGTTAAAGCCTTTAAGCTACGCTCTTGCCCAGGTAACAAGCGCAGGTATTTCAAGAACCGGTGTCTCCTCTGCAATTTCACTTATTCTTATAAGTGTACCTA
>JAILFQ010000165.1 GCA_024697505.1 Lachnospiraceae bacterium | reverse complement strand
AGTCTAATAAGGTTATTCATTTCAAGAGCGTATTCAAGAGGAAGTTCCTTGGAAACATCATCTGCAAAGCCGCTTACAATAAGGGCTTTTGCGTCTTCCTCGCTCATTCCTCTGGACATAAGGTAAAATACAGCTTCATCGCTTATCTTACCGATCTGCGCCTCGTGACCCACATCTGCCTTTGGAGTTCTTATATCCATTGCAGGAATTGTGTCCGAACGGGAAATGGAGTCTAACATAAGAGACTCACAGGAAACAGCGGATTTTGAATTCTCCGCGGTTTTTCTTATTTCAACGGAACTTCTGAAGGTGCTTATTCCGCCACCCTTGGAAATGGACTTGGTGTTCATATATGAAGAAGTTCCTTCACCTATGTGAACGACCTTTGCACCGGTATCCAGATTCTGATCCGCACCTGCAAAAGTAATACCCGTAAATTCCATCTTGGACTTTGCACCCTTTAAGATCGTCATTGGGTAAAGGTAGGAAACATGGGAACCGAAGGAACCGGATACCCATTCCATCTTACCGCCTTCTTCAACAATTGCACGCTTGGTGTTCAGGTTATACATATTTCTGGACCAGTTCTCTATTGTTGAATAACGAAGTCTTGCATTCTTTGCGACAAAAAGCTCTACGCAGCCTGCGTGAAGATTTGCAACGTTATATTTAGGAGCCGAGCATCCTTCAATAAAATGAAGGTCTGCCCCTTCATCCACAATAATAAGTGTGTGTTCAAACTGGCCTGCTCCCTTAGCATTAAGTCTGAAGTAAGACTGAAGCGGAATAGCCACTTTAACTCCCTTTGGAACATACACAAAGGAGCCGCCCGACCATACCGCACCGTGAAGGGCTGCAAACTTGTGGTCTGTAGGAGGAACAAGATGCATAAAATGATCTTTTATCATTTGACCGTATTCCCCATGGACAGCACTTTCAAGGTCTGTATAGATAACCCCCTGTTTCGCAACGTCTTCGCGCACATTGTGGTAAACAAGTTCCGAATCGTACTGGGCACCAACACCGGCAAGAGACTTACGCTCTGCCTCCGGGATTCCCAGCTTTTCAAAGGTATCCTTAACTTCCTTTGGAACCGCGTCCCAGTTGTCTGCCATCTTGGCATTCTTTCTTACATAAGTAACAATATTATCCATGTCCAGGCCCTCAATAGAAGGTCCCCAGACCGGCATTTCCATCTTATTAAATATTTCCAGAGATCTTAAACGCAGCTCTCTCATCCAGTCCGGATCGTTCTTCTCTTTGGATATCTGAAGAACCGTTTCTTCCGTAAGACCGGCCTTAAGCTTGTAGGCATCTTCATCTTCGTTTCTGAAATCGTACAAGCTTCTGTCTATGTCTTCTACGTAAGTTTTCTCTTTTACGGTTGTTCTCTTTTCTTCCATAGTTTAGTTTGCACTTTCGTTTTCGTATTTTTCAAAACCTGTATTGTTAATTTCGTCTACAAGAGAAGCGTCTCCTGTTCTTACAATCTTACCCTCAACCATAACATGGGTATAATCCACATCAAGAGATTCCAAAATCTTTGTGGAATGGGTAATGATAAGAAGTCCGCCGTTGCAGCGTTTCTGGTATTCCTTAATACCTGCGGAAACTGTGCGTACCGCATCCACATCAAGTCCGGAGTCTGTCTCGTCCAGGATCGCAAATGATGGTTCCAACATAAGAAGCTGAAGGATTTCCGCTTTCTTCTTTTCTCCGCCGGAAAAGCCCACGTTTAAATCTCTTTCTGCGTAAGACTTATCCATATCCAGAATATCCATTGTTGCTTCAAGTTTTTTCTTAAACTCCCAAAGTTTTACCCTTGTTCCCGTCTTCTGCTCAAGAGCGCTTCTGATAAAAGCGGAAAGGGTTAATCCAGGTACCTCGAGAGGATTCTGGAAAGATAAAAACATCCCGTCTTTTGCTCTTTCATTAACAGGAGCTTCTGTAATATCTTTTCCGTTAAAAAGAATACGGCCCTGTGTAAGTTCATATTTAGGATTTCCTATAAGAGTATAACCAAGTGTGGACTTTCCTGTTCCGTTAGGTCCCATAAGCACATGTATCTCACCCTTGTTGATCTTAAGGTCTACTCCATGAAGTATTTCTTTGTCCTGCACACTTACATGCAGATTCTTTGCTTCAAGTAAATTGTTATCCATTGTTCTTCTCTTTTCCTTATTATTGTTTAGCTTACGCCATATTTAAGTACTACTTGCTTGAGTCTATAACATCCTGCAAGGTTTTCCCTTCCAGGTATTCGTTTATTACGTCCGAAAGCCCTTTCCATATAGGAAAAGCATGGCAAAGCCCGGCTTTCTTGCATGGACCGTCATCTCCCGTAAGGCATGTAACCGGATAAAGATCCCCCTCCGTAACTTCAAGTATCTCGTAAAGAGTATAATCTTTAGGTTCCTTAACAAGCTTGTAACCGCCGCCTTTCCCGGAAGCTCCCGCAACAAGCTTTGCCTTTACCAGCATAGACATAATATTTTCCAGGTATTTTTGAGAAATGTCCTGCTTATCGGCTATAGATTTTAAAGGGGTAAGGTCATCTGGGTTTGTGCCAAGTTCAGACATAACACGCACCGCGTAACGGCCTCTTGTTGAAATCATCATTACCGGTTACCTCTTTTGTCTAATGATAGCGCCTGTATTTCCTGCTTTTTAAGCCTAAAACACATGCTTTTTGATTATAAAGCCATTAACCTACTATGTCAATGGGTAAATAAACAAGTGTTAAAATTAAGGATATTATGGTAAAATAGTATATATAATCCGCCGGGGATAGACATATGCGGATTACTCCGCACTTATGCAGGCGTGCGAGACTGAGTTTAGGAGCGTATCACATATGAAATTCAAACATCTCTTCAAGCAGACAGAAGCCGGAGATTCTTACAGAATATTCCGCTCCGGGGAAAACACCATTCGTCTGGACTTCTTTTCCCACATTCTTCGTGTTGCAATTTTACGTGACGGAGAAGATCTTCTTCCTACTTACACGGTTTGCCCGGATTTCTTTGACGGTACTCCGCCAATGCCTCGCACAGGCAGAGACAAGATCTCTACAGAAGG
>JAILFQ010000083.1 GCA_024697505.1 Lachnospiraceae bacterium | reverse complement strand
TGCAGGCAATACCGCAGTTAAGAACCGGAACGCCTATGGCTCCTATATCTTCGGAAAGAAGGAAGTATTCGTAAAAGCCAAGTCCGTAGGTCATAAATACAGGATAAGCATCATTTGTAAGGCTTTCGTTGGTCCAAAGATTCTGGCCAAGCTTTCTTGCCGCTACGTCTCCGTAATTGCCGTTAAACAAAAGCGGATCTCCGTTTTCGTCAACACCTATGGAATCCTTCCAGTCATAGGCAAGTTCCAGGCTTATGCCTTCAATTACGCAGCCTCCCGGGAATCTTAAAAACTTAGGCTTAAGAGCTTCAAGCTTTTCCGCAAGGTCTTTTCTTAATCCGTTTTCTCTTCCCTTATAAGTCTCTGCAGGGAAAAGAGAAACCATATCTATTGCTGCGCTTCCTTTATCTATTGTTACAACAAGGTAAACGCTTCTTGTGGCACTTTTACTTGAAGTAAGACTTAACTCGTATTTTTTCCATTCGCTTGTAAGGCTCTTTATTTCTCCGCTTGCCACTGTTTCGTTTCCTGCAATTACAGAAACATGGAGCGGCCCTGTGTAGCCGTCCATACCCTTGGCGTACACGGAAAAATTATAGCTTGTGTCCGCTTTTACACACATTCCTTCAAGGAAGCCCTTGTTTCTAACACCGGCCGGTTCTGCGGAATCATTTTTAAGAAGCATGTAATTTGGATTGTTTATGTTTAAGCAACCCTCTTTGTCGCCTTTTATAACCGTGGCGCTTATACTTCCAACATCTGTCCAGCAAAACTTCTCATCGTTTAATGCCAAATGATTAAACTCAAATGATCTGTTATAAACCATCTCTGCATACAAACCGCCGTCTGACGCAAAGTTTATATCTTCAAAAAAGATACCGTAAAGCAGTTCACTTATATCGTGTATTTCTTTTGAGGCATCTATGGAAAGTCCATAATCTGCTGCCGGTGCATTATAAGTGCTTACTTCGCCTACTTTATAAGAAACATTTGTAACCTCTTCAGGTGCAGTTGTTGGTGTTCCTGCAGGTGTACTTGTTGGTTCACTCGTAGGAGTTGCGCATGCTGTAAACATTGCACATGTAAGAAGTATTGCAATTGTCCCAAATAATTTTCTCTTTCTCATTTTTCTTCCCGGCCTGCTCCCCGCAAGCCTTTCCTTATTCTTATTTGTGGGAATATGCTATCATGTATTCTTCTTTTTGGAAAGCCCGTCTATGGTTTCTTTCATATCCGCCACATATTTCTTTCCGTCAAAACCTTCTCTGTCAAAAGGAAAGCGTTTCCAGAAAGTGTTTGCAACCTGATATTCCCCAAGTTTATTTGCAAAAGCTGCCCCGTACCACAAAAGGTTAAGGTAAACCTCTTCCGTGCAAAATCTCGGGAAGTCCATCTGCAGCTGCAAAATTGCTTCTTCCTGATGGTTCTTTATCCAATCGTAGTTTTCTATATAGATCATAAGATTTTCAAAGAAGGTATCCATATCTCTTCTTTTTATGGCCATTTCCGCAATGATTTCAGCCATGCAAAGCCTGGTTATCTCTTTTGTTATGTAATTCTCTGTAATTTTCTTTACTTGTTCCTTTGCCTCCTCGTAAAGGTCTCTGCAGGCATAGTATCTTACAAGTGTTACAAGAAGCCACTGAATGGAGGACATCTCTTCCGCAGGAACCTCCTTAAGTTTTACAAGAGCTTCTTTTGCAAATTTTACGCCCTCTTCCTGAGTTTCTTCGCTTCCCATGTATTCCTGTACAAGCTGAGCGGCTATTTTTGCGGTAAGGCCTTTTTCTTCAATCTCCTGCTTTATAAGCCTTACATTTCTCTCTGTGTGCTTTTTCTTTGCTTCTTCATCCACAAATTTGTATCCGTAATGATGAGTAAAAGCATTAAAGAGTTTGTTGGGTGCATACACCTCATTAAAACCCTCGTGTATTCTGCCGATAAAACGGGTATTAACCGTTCTTCTTATCATTCTTCCGGCAACTCCCATGGAATAGCTTCCGTCCGGCAGATAATCTCTTGTATAGTAAATTCCGGAGAAGTATTCTTCGTATTCTTTTGTCTCAAAGAAGTTTATAAACTCATCTACGCTGTCAAACCACTCATCATCGTCAAAGTAGAGAAACCATTCTCCCTTTGCATGGTCCAAAATGCAGTTTCTTGCTGCGGAAAAATCATCGCACCATTCAAATCTAAACACTTTATCCGTGTATTCTTTTACAATTTCTATTGAACCGTCTGTATTTTCCGGTCCCACCGTGTCTACTGCAACCAGCTCGCACCACGGTTTTTCAAGCAAAGGCTTAATTGCCTCCATACAGTTTCTTATATACTGCTTATGGTTGGAAACAAGCATGCCGATGGTAAGTTTAATATTACTCTTTACCAAAGGAGGAAATTTTGAGTTATTCACTTTTTACCTTCTCCCTTCCGCGGTTATCAACATTTTCCGCTATTGCATGTTTTTTAATCCATCAAGTGTGGCCTGCATATCTTTCATGTATCTTCTTTTATCTTCGTCTTTTATCCTGTTCCAGGGAAACCTTTTCCAAAACTTATTGGCCGTTAAATAGTCTCCGTATGCGTTTGCCAAAACAGCTCCTATATAAGCCATTTGTACATAATAGGTATCTTCAAAATACCTGGACATATCAAGCTGGGTTTCCGTAAGTCGTTCCCCGGAATTCTCGCTAAAATGATCATACTCCGCAAAGTACTTTGGTACGTACTCCTTCATTAAAGAAACGTCTCCCATTTCCCCTGCCAGTGTTCCCACAACTGCAGCCTGGCACAGTCTGTATGCGTGGGATGTATTAAAGTTTGCCTCTATGTACCTTACCCGTTCCATCATCCCGGCAAGGTCCTTTTTTTCGTTAAAATATCTTACACTTGCAAGTAAAATCCACTGGGAAAGCGGGTCCTCAAGTTTGCCTTCTCTTTTAAGGTCTTCCGCTTTTTCCAGGCAGAATTTATATCCTTCTTCTTTTGTCTTAGGATACGCCAAAAGCTCCTGGGCATATTGGGCGGCAAGTCTTGGTGTATAGCCGTATTTTTCTATTTCTTCAAGCAAAAGAGCCACATTTCTGTCTTTATGCTTCTTTCTTGCTTCTTCATTTTCAAAAATATAGCCGTAATGGTCCGCATAAAAAGAGAAATACTTGCGCGGCGGGTTAACTTCATTAAAAGCTTCGTGTACTTTACCCACAAACCTTGTGTTGCGGGTACGTCTTACCATACGCCCCATAACTGCGGAGGAGTAGCTGCCGTCCTTGTTAAGGTTATGTATGTTGTAAAAGCCGCTTCCGTAGTTTTTGTATTCGCCACTTGTAAAGAAGTTTACAAGTTCCGTAAGATCCCCAAAAACTTCGTCATCGTCAAAATATAGGAACCATTCCCCTTCCGCATGTTCAAGACATACATTTCTTGCTGCGGAAAAATCCTTGCACCATGGGAATTTATAAACCTTGTCCGTATACTTTTTAACTGTTTCCGCAGCCTCGTTAATCTCTTCTTCTTTTAAGGTGTCCACGGCAACAAGTTCGCAAAATCCGGTAGAAAGTAGTGGTTTAATGCTTTCCATACACTTTTCAATATACTTTATTCGGTTGGAAACAAGTATTCCTACGGTAAGCAAAACCTTGCTTTCTATGTAATCCGGCATTATTTCAAACTTCCTCCGAAAACTTCTTTAATCTGTTTTCTTACAATGTCTCTTGCATCTTTTCCGTCTTTTATACCTGTAGCAAACTCAACGGTCTTTTTTATGGCCCACTTTATGTTAAACTTAGGGTCCATTCCAAAAGCATTTTTATATTTCGTATTATCCAGCATTAAAAGCTGTGCTTCGTGCGGTCCATCGTTGTTTCCGCCTATCCAGGATATTTCTTCTCCCGTAATTTCATTCCAGCTGCTGCAGAAAAGTCCGGCAAGTTCTCCGGTAGTAAGACAATCTGAATCGTCCGGGCCTATATTGTAATTTCCAACAAAGCAGGTATTCTCCGCCTGGCTGCGCAAAATGTTGATATATGCCTGCAATGGCACCAGCACATGTTGATAAGGTCTTATGGAGAACGGATTTCTTACCTCTATATTATTTCCCTCCAAAGCTGCCCTTACGCAGTCCGGAATGATCCTGTTTGCGGCGTAGTCTCCTCCACCTATAACGTTTCCGGCTCTCGCGGTGGAAACAGCTATTTTGGCGTCATCAAGAAAGGAATTTCTGTAGCTGCTTGTTACAAGCTCGGAACAGTACTTGGAGTTTGAGTATGGATCGAAGCCGTCCAAAAGATCCCCTTCCTTATATTTTCTTACTTCCTCAAAATTTTTGTAAACCTTATCTGTTGTTACGTTAAGTACACTTCTTACCGAATCTGTTGTTCTTACGCACTCCAGCATATTTACCGTTCCCATAACGTTTGTTTCGTATGTGTAAACCGGATTTATATAGGAATCCCTTACAAGAGGCTGAGCAGCAAGATGTATAACATACTCAGGTTTAAACTCCGCAAAAGTCTTTTCCATCTTCTCAAGGTCTCTTACATCACCCGTAATCGACATAATGTCATTTTCCGGTTTTATCATTTCAAATAATGATGGTTTTGTTGGCGGCTCAAGAGAGTACCCGCAAACTTCCGCTCCCATCATTAATAAAACCTGGGTAAGCCATGTCCCCTTAAAGCCTGTATGGCCTGTTACCAATACTCTTTTTCCTTTTAAACTTTCCATTCCCCTGCTCCTTCTTAATCCTAAATATTATTATTGATATCTTGTAATACTTTCCCTAAACAACTTCAGACGCGGCAAATACAATCTCAAATGCAAGTCTTAAAAATTCTTCGTCATCTATATGATTGATGCTGTAAAGCTGTTTATCCGTTATTATATACGGTACCTGCGGTGTATATTTCGGAAGATATCTTACATTTGGACCTTTCTTTTCCGGATCCGTTGTAATATAAGCTTTTGCAATTTTGGCATAAATTCCGTCAGGCAGACTCTCGTTAATTCCAACATATTTCATTATATGGTACTCTTTATCGTTTCTGTCGGAGTTGTCCCAATAAATAATAGGATAATCCTTGGCATATTCAAAATTTAAATGATGCCTTGTTACAAGAACTGTAGGATGCTTATGCATACTTGCCAGCTTTTTTAAAAGCGCGCCGTGTATGTCCATTCCTTCAACCCGGGCATAACAGTACATCTTTATTCCGTAGTTGTATGAATCATCAAGATCGAACCCATTTCTAACTTCATACTCTGCAAAATATTCCGGATCTTCTATTTTTTCGAGGAGTTTAATTTCTTCTATATCAATCATTTCCACGCTGAAGCCAAGTTTCTTTAAAACTATTGCCAGAGACAGACTGTGGTACATAAAATAGCTTCTTCGCGTAAGAGGAGTAACAATAAGGTTTACCCTCTTAGCCTTGCAAAGTTTTTTAAATATTTCGAAAGTATCGTCTTTAATAAAATTCTTTGCAAAAAATTCTGTATAATCTTTAATTCCTGTAGTTCTGCACACATTTGCGGCATACATATAAGAAGAGAAGGTTTTTCCAAGCAGTCTTGTTACAACCGCAAGATTAAAATTAACCTCCGGCGAGTCCGGTTCCGACTCTCTGTGCTTAATGAGCACCTGCTCCGCTTCTATATACTTTCCCTGCATAATAAGTATGGCTTCGTAGTAACTGCGTATCTCGTTTATTTCCTCTATACCAAGCCTGCTTACATCAAATGATGCCTCGCAGATAATGTCTTCGGCTTCTGAAACGTCGCCGCCTCCGTCTATTATCTCCCCGAGCCTTGTTGTCTTTTTGTTAAAATCTTCACTGTCAAGTTTTTCTGCTTTTCCTCTGCCGGCCTTTTCGGCTTTTGCAAGAGGAAGATATTTTTCCAGCATCTCCCCGGTGAATGAAAAGCGATTTTCAAGTTCTTCTTCAGCGAATACAATATTCATTGTACTTTCGCCTTCTTTTGCCTTATGCAAACGCCCTGCCCAATCGGAAAAGCAGCTCTTTTTTGTCATTATTCTGTGAGTACAAAGGGAAAGACAAAGGAGCTCGCATATATCCGTTACTTCTCCTCCCGGAAGACTTACATACTTATAATTTTCCTTAAGTCCAAGGGCCTCCTTTACCACGGGAAGATCGTCCGAAAACAGATAAAACACAGCATCCGGGTAAAGCTCTTCCATATAATTCA
>JAILFQ010000074.1 GCA_024697505.1 Lachnospiraceae bacterium | reverse complement strand
ACGAAATAGGCATACCTCTTACTATGGAAGAAGTAACTTACGGCGAGGATAAAAGCGTTATAACAAGAGCTCATTTTGCCAGAGCTCTTGTAAGAAAAGGTATTGTAAACATTCCTTCGGAGGCTTTTGACAAATACCTGGGTTACGATTGTCCCTGCTTTGTTCCGAGAAACTATATGGAACCGGAAGACGCCATAAAGCTTATACTAAAAGCCGGCGGAGTTCCGACTCTTGCCCATCCATTCCTTTACGGGCTGGGCTACGAAGAACTCTTTTCCTTAATAGGAAGGCTTAAAGATGCAGGCCTTATGGGGCTTGAAACCTTCTACAGCAAAAATAAAGGGGACGATCTGGACACCGCAAAAGGCCTTGCAGACCACTTCGGACTTCTTATGACCGGCGGTTCGGACTTTCACGGTGCCGTTAAGCCGGGCCTTGAAATAGGCTGCGGCTACGGAGACCTTTTTGTTCCCCATAATCTTGTGGATATACTGAAAAAAGCTGCCCGCCAATGATCTTCCCGAAATCCGTTCAACAAGAAAGCATGTTGCTTGCAACATGCTCGCGCCGAGCGCGGTTGCTGAAAGCAACATATTCCTATCGTGCGAGTGCGCATCCATAGCGGAGCGCTTTTTATGATATAGGAATTTCGGAGAAATTTCCTATATCATAATAAAGCCGCTCACCAATGATCTTCCGGAAACCCGGTCCATTGACGAGCGGCTGTTTAATTTCTTACTGATTAACGATTACTTATTACTTATTTTCTTCTTTCTTTTCTTCCTTCTTTTCTTCAACAGCAGGTGTGCTTCCTTCAGGCTTTTCAACCTCAACGATTGCTGTCTTTCTCATAGGAATACGGCAGTTCTTATTGTTACCGAACTCAACAATGATAACATCATCATCAGGCATTGCGATAACTGTTCCGAAGAAACCGCTTGTTGTAACAACGGAATCTCCCACTGCAAGAGAACTTATAAGTTCATCACGCTTCTTCTGCTCTTTCTTCTGTGGACGTATTACCGTAAAATACATAAATACGAAAAGGATCGGTATCCATAAAAGTAAAATATAACTTGATGCAGGATTTGCTGCTGCTGTGTCTGTAAGTAAAGCTATAAAATTCATTTTTCCTCCTTATTCCTCGCCTGCGGCGAAGCCTTCTAACTTCTTTTTCTTATATTCGGCAAAACGATGCTCTTCAATAGCATCACGTATCTCTTCCATCATTTTGTTGTAAAAATAAAGGTTATGGGTAACAAGAAGTCTCATCCCAAGCATTTCGTTTGCCTTTATCAAGTGCCTTATGTAAGCCCTTGTATAATTCCTACACGTTGGACAATTGCAGGTTTCGTCAAGCGGTCTTTCGTCCAGCTCGTACTTTGCATTGTTCATATTCATTTTGCCATGGTTTGTGTAGGCATTACCATGTCTTCCGTTTCTTGCAGGGTATACGCAGTCGAAGAAGTCTACGCCTCTTTCAACGCCCTCAAGAATATTCTCGGGAGTTCCGACTCCCATAAGATAGGTAGGCTTTTCAAGCGGCAGGTAAGGTACTGTTTTTTCTATTATATCGTACATTTCCTGATGGGTTTCCCCCACCGCAAGTCCTCCAAGAGCATATCCGTCCAGATCCATATCCGAAATAACCTTGGCATGCTCTA
Organism: Lachnospiraceae bacterium; assembly: GCA_024697505.1. Classification (GTDB taxonomy): domain Bacteria; phylum Bacillota; class Clostridia; order Lachnospirales; family Lachnospiraceae; genus JAILFQ01. The sequence continues at coordinate 5,298 of JAILFQ010000074.1, read as the reverse complement.
TTCTTATATCTTCAAAGGTTCCTCCCTGGTTTATACCAAAAAGCATCTGGTGCTTATTTATGGTATCTTCAAGGGAATTAAGCCTGTCCATCTCTGTTTTGCATCTTTTAAGCCATCTGGTGGTACGGTTTACCGAATCCTCCATGTACTTTCTTGTGGCCGGATGCGGCGGGCATTCATCAAAAGCCATTGCTATGGTGGAAGCAAGATTGGACTGTATTTGCATGCTCTGCTCCGGTCCCATAAAAATCAATTTCCCGTCCACATGTGAATGGAAGGTTACGCCTTCCTCTTTAATCTTTCTCAGCCCCGCAAGGGAGAAGACCTGGAAACCGCCGGAATCTGTAAGGATTGGTCTGTCCCAGTTCATAAATTTGTGGAGACCGCCAAGTTTTTTTACAACCTCGTCTCCCGGTCTTACGTGCAAATGATAGGTATTTGAAAGTTCAACCTGTGTACCTATCTCTTTGAGATCCATGGTCGAAACCGCACCTTTTATTGCTGCACAGGTACCGACATTCATAAATACAGGAGTCTGGATCACACCATGTACTGTTGTAACCTCTCCTCTTTTTGCACTTCCGTCTTTAGTTATTAAACGATACATAAAACTCTCCGATTATTTCATATGAACAGGCGCTGTTGCCGTAATGGCAAGAGCTCCCGGTCCTATATGGCAGGAAACCGAAAGTGAAAGCGGGTTAACAAGGAGTTTGATCCCCGGAAATGCTGCTTCAACTTCTTCCTTCCACTTTTTAACTTCATCATTGTAAGCTCCGCTGTAGGCAAGAGCAAAAACCATTTTTTCAAAAGGAATGTCCTTAAAACGAGTTTCAAGGTCCTTTTTAATTGCGTCTATCATTATGCCACAGGCACGCTTCATACCTCTTGCCTTTGCATAGGCATCCAGTCTTTCGCCCTGGATCTGAAGCACAGGCTTAATATTAAAGACTGTTCCAAGAGCTGCTGCCGTAGGTGTAACTCTTCCGCCCTTTTTAAGATACTTAAGAGTTTCTACCGTAATGTATATGGTAGATTCCATAGAGCATCTTTCAAGAATTTCTTTTATTTCTTCACCTGTAAGGCCCATCTCCGCAAGTTCGAGAGCATCCATAACAGACTGTCTTTGTGTTACGGAAATACGCTTGTTGTCTACAACATGTACTTTTCCTTCATAGCCTTCAAAGTCTCTTGCCAGCATAACTGCGGTTTCGAGAGACTTGGAAAGGCCTGAAGACATAGGAATATAAACAACTTCATCTGCTGTCTCAAGTGCTTTTTTCCAAATATCATAAACATCTGCCGGTGAAGGCTGAGATGTGCTTATGTCAGCATTTTCCTCAAGTCTTTTATAAAACTCTTCGTGTGTTAAAGTTATTTCCTCAAAAAATAATTCCTCATTGATATAGAAAGGCATAGGAAGCACGAATACCCCAAGGCTCTCGGCTTCTTTAAGTGTAATACCGCTGTTTGAGTCGGTAACAACCGCTATTTTCTTTTTCTCCATCTTTTACCCTTTTACAAATGCGGGACTTTATTGCTTCGCCTGCTGCCCGTAATACAGGTTGTCTAAAGTTTCAATTCTTATAAGTTAAAACGAGATGTACCCACGATTTAATTGTGGCTACATTCCCCCAACCTAACTTACTATATAAGAAAAGACCTTGAAAATCAAGGTCTTTTACATGCTACATTTATAATCTTTGTATAAACTGTTCTTTAAAAATCTTCCTAAAGCCTTTATTTTTACCGCTTTTTACGGAAACTCCTCTTCCGAAAATTACTTATCATTTTTAGGAAGAAGGTTTGTTGTGCTCTTTATTCCGGTATAAATTGTGGAACCGTTATGCAAAAGAGCAGATGATGCAGGATTGAGCACTCCGCCTACGCCAAGGGCAATAAGAAGAGAGTTAAAGCCTATTATAAACCTGTAGTTGCCATGAATTCTGTCCATAAGCGCCATGGAAAGTTTTCTTAAAGTAACAAGCCGGTTAAGGTTTGCAGATGATACCGTTATATCCGCAATCTCTCTTGCAATCGCGGCACCGTCGGAAATGGCAATTCCTACATCCGCTTCCGAAAGAGCAGGGGTATCATTAACACCGTCTCCAACCATTATTACTTTTCGCCCCGCAAGATGTTCGTTTCGTATAAAATCAGCTTTATCTTCCGGAAGGACCTCTGCATAATACTCGTCAAGATTAAGTTTCTTTGCAACTCCCTTGGCAGTTTTTCTGTTATCTCCGGTCATCATTACAACTTTCTTAATGCCAAGTTCATGAAGTTTATCCACCACTTCCCTTGCTTCTTCCCTTAATGGGTCGAATATGCAAAGAACCGCCACCAGTTTTCCTCCTATTGCAAGGAAGAGTCTGGAGTATTCCGGCTTTATCTTTTCAAGTTTTTCTTCTTCACCGGCAGGTATTTCGCACTTTTCATCTTCTATTACAAAATGATAGCTTCCTATTACAACCTTTTCTCCGTCTATAAAACTGCTTACGCCATGTGCAACAACGTACTGAACCTTGGAATGAAGCTCGTCGTGAGTAAGATTCTTTTTAAGAGCACCGTTCACAACCGCATTTGCAACCGAATGAGGATAATGCTCCTCAAGGCAGGCAGCAATACGAAGCATTTCGTCCGGATCTTTTCCGCTAAAAGCAACCACATCCACAAGTGTAGGAGTTGCATGAGTTAAGGTTCCCGTCTTGTCAAAAACTATTGTATCTGCTTCCGCAACGGCTTCCATAAACTTTCCGCCCTTTACGGATATGTTGTCTTCTCTTGCTTCTCTTATTGCAGAAAGAACGGCAAGCGGCATGGAAAGCTTCATTGCACAGGAATAATCAACCATCATAAAGGCAAGGGACTTAACCACATTTCTTGTAAGAAGGAAAGTAAGTGCCGCCCCTGCAAAACTGTATGGTACAAGATTATCCGCAAGCATATACGCCTTAGCCTCTGTATTGGATTTAAGCTTTTCGGATTCATCGATCATTTTAACTATCTGGTCGTATCTTCCGGAGCCGCTTTCCTTCGTAACTTCTATAACGCATTCTCCCTCTTCCACAACGGTTCCGGCAAAAACACTTATACCTGCGCTCTTTGGAACAGGCTCCGCTTCTCCCGTCATGGTTGCCTGATTAACGGTCATTTCCCCGCTTACAACCACACCATCAAGAGGAATAATATTGGAGTCTCTTACAATTATCTTATCTCCCACATGTACTTTATCCACAGGAGTGAGAACTTCTGTGCTGTCTGTCTTTACCCAAACCTTGTCCACATTAAGAGCCATGGATCTTGCAAGGTCCCCTATGGACTTCTTTCTTGTAAAGTCCTCAAGAGTTTCTCCGAGTTTTAAGAGGAACATAACAGATGCCGCCGTCTTAAAGTCTCCCCTTATCATAGACGCAAGAATTGCCGTTGCATCAAGCAGGGAAACCTCCATTTTTCCTTTAAAGAGGCATTTAAGGCCTTGCCAGATAAAAGGTATGCTCCTTATAACACAGCGTATTGTATGAAGAGGTGCAGGAAGGAACAGTCTTCTTAAAACTCTTCCCGCTAACATAAAGATTATCTTTTCTTCAAACTGTCTGTTAAGGGCGCGTCCGGTTTCTTCGGGAACAAGAGCAAGAATTTCTTCGTCCTCGTAATCGAACTTAAGTAGAGCATCCAGCATAGCCTTCTTATTCTTTTTGGAAGAATCGGTAAAGGTTACTATGGCATCCTGAGTTCTGTCATAGACCTTAACATCCTTAACGCCTTCAAGACTTCTTATATAATATTCCACAATGTCCGCTTCTCTAAGACTCATACGACACTGAGGAAGCTTTATTCTCATTTTTTTCTCGGATTCATGTAAAACCACACATTTCATACTTTTCACCCGTTTTCTTTAATAAAAAGGGCAGGCGGTTGTTTAAACAAACGTCTGCCCGTTAAATTTGTCAAAGCTTGATCACTTTGTTTTCTTTTCGGCTTTTTTCTTCTCTTCGTAAGCTTCCACCATTGCTCTTGCAATAGCCACTTCACGCTCTTCTTCCTCAGCGTATCTCTTTTCGTTAATGTCCACAGCATCGTCGTGGATGTCCTGGCAATTTTCCTTAATGATGGTTGCTCTCTTCATTACACTGTCCTTGCCGCGTAAAACAGCTGCTGTGCAATGAGTATATGCTTTCTTTGCGTCCTTGCTTGAAAGAATTGAAACACCTGCGGTTCCAAAGAGAATACCACCTGCGAAACATGCTAACTTTTTCCAACTCATATTAATTACCTCCTAAAGTAACTTTTTGAAATCAGATAAAATACTAAACCCTTGCCACGAGGTGTGGCCTCTTTTTTTCTTGCTTATAATATATCATTTGTAAAAGATTAGTAAAAGTTAAACTTTATTAGCCCGGACTAAAAAAATGAGCATGTATCTAACTAAAGTAAGTTAAAACTCTTTGTAATGCTCTTTCAGTTTTTCAAAACTTGTTTCAGAGATGGCGTGTTCCATAAGACAGGCCTCATCATCTGCTGTCTTTTCATCTATTCCCGCTTTTAAAAGAAACTTTCTGAAAAATGTATGTTTTTCTATAGTAGCCTCCGCAATTCTTGCCCCTTCCTCCGTAAGACAAACTTTCCACTCATCCCTTACAATATAGCCCTCATCCTCAAGTTTCTTTATTGCGATGGAGGCACTTGGTTTGGAAAAGCCCATGGCGGCAGCGACATCTGTTGTTCTGCACGCTCCGTTCTTTCTTATTTGTAAAAGTATAGCTTCAAGGTAATCCTCTCCGGATTTTCCTATAGATACATTGTCCATTATTTACACCCGCTTTCTGAGTCTCTAATTAGAGTTTGAGATGCCTAACAATGTAAAAATATCAGACTGACCCCGTTACTGTCAAGGCTATCACTTCTATTTTAGCATACAAAAAAGGGCCGCCATGTTAAGCGGCCCCTTATATAAAAACTCGTCCCTGCAGTCCCTGCAAGTTATACATCCAAACTGTCCGCCATTTCCTTGGCTGCGGATCTCATTTCGTTAATGCTTTCAATAATTCTCTTTGTTTCGTCTGCGGTAATCTGAGTTTCGTGAGTTGTTGTCTCAACTGTAGAAAGAAGCTCCTGAGAAAACGCCGACAAACTTTCGATTGAAGAAGTAACGTTTGTGCTCTTTTTCTTAATATCATCCGCAATATTTTTCTGCTCTGAAAGGGCAACGCCTACTGCATCTGCGCTATCAAGAATAACTGTAAACTCTTTATTTGTTTCTTCAATATCGTTTGAAGATACCTCAACCATTTTTGC
>JAILFQ010000032.1 GCA_024697505.1 Lachnospiraceae bacterium | reverse complement strand
AATGCACCTATTCTTATTCTTGATGATACAACTTCTGCGGTAGACCTTGAAACCGAAAAGTATATTCAGGACAAGATCGCAGAAAGACCAAAGACAACAACACTCATTATTGCCCAGAGAATTACTGCGGTAAAGAATGCGGATTTTATTGTTATTCTTGAAGGCGGTAAGATTTCCGAAATGGGCACCCACAAGGAACTCCTTGCAAAGAAGGGCTATTATTACCACATTTACAGAGTTCAGCAGGGACTTGCGACGGGAGGTGAGCAGTAATGGCACGTAATACATACAACGTTGATGAAGACCTTGAGAAGGGTTTTGATATATCCCAGTTTAAAAGAAGTTTTGTATATATAAGAAGGTACAAAAAGCCTCTTATTATAGCTTTTATTGTAAGTATTATTGCCATAATTTGCGGTCTTATTCTTCCTTTATTTACGGAGCATGCAATAGACACCTATATTCCTGACAAAGACATTAAGAGCCTTCTTATTGCCGGCGCCGGAATAGTGCTTACGGTTATTGCTCAGGCTATATGCAACAAGGTTCGTTCAAGAACCGTTACCATTGCCGGCCAGTCCATAATAAGGGATATGAGAAGGGATGTTTACGAGCACCTTCAGAAGCTTCCTTTCGATTACTTTGACTCCAGACCGCATGGAAAGATCCTCATAAGAGTTATTAACAACATAAACTCTGTTTCGGACTTCCTTTCCAACGGTTTTATATCAATGATACTTGAAACCATAAGCCTTGTGCTTATTGCAGGCTTTATGTTTTACATGCATTCCGGCCTTGCACTTGTTGTGCTTTGCGGTTTCCCTGTATTCGGTCTCTTTATGTTTGCCATTAAGAAGGCACAGAGAAGAGCATGGCAGATACAGGCAAACAAGCAGTCCAACTACACAGCTTACTTTTCCGAAAGTATTAACGGAGAAAGAGTAACTCAGGGCTTTGCAAGAGAAAAGTACAATTCTGACATTAATAAAGACCTTGCCGCACAGGCAAGTAAAGGTTATGTGGATGCGGTTTCCTTAAACCACGCAGTATGGCCTGTAACAATGATAATTTCCAAGTTTACCATTTACCTGTTATATATAATCGGTGTTATCTATTTCAGAGACACTTTAAAGGTTGGTATTATCATTTCCATGGCTGCTTATGCAGGACGTTTCTGGAATCCTATCCAGAACATTTCCAACCAGTATAACCAGCTTATAACAACAATGTCTTACCTTGAGCGTATATTCCAGCTTCTGGACGAGCCTGTTACGGTTACGGATGTGCCGGGTGCGGAGCCTCTTCCGGATATAAAAGGAGACGTTGAGTTTAAGGATGTTCTTTTCGAGTACGAAAAGGGTATTCCGGTACTTAAGGAAGTCAGCTTCCATGCTGCGGCAGGAGAAAGTATTGCTCTTGTTGGACCTACCGGAGCAGGAAAGTCCACCATTGTAAACCTTGTTTCCAGATTCTACAACTTAAAGGGAGGACAGGTTTTAATAGACGGACATGATATTTCAAAGGCAACGCTTCTTTCCATAAGAAGCCAGATGGGAATCATGCTTCAGGATACCTTTATTTTCTCCGGTACCATTATGGACAATATCCGTTACGGCAGACTGGACGCGACAGACGAAGAGTGTATTGCGGCTGCAAAACGTGTATTCGCAAATGATTTTATAGAGAAACTTCCAAACGGTTACCAGACTGTGGTTAATGAGCGCGGAGATATGCTTTCAGCCGGCCAGAGACAGCTTTTATCATTTGCAAGGACACTGCTTTCCGACCCGAAGATACTTATTCTGGACGAGGCAACTTCTTCCATAGATACAAATACGGAGCTTCTTGTGCAGGAAGGCATAAAGGAACTTTTGAAGAACAGAACATCATTTATTGTGGCCCACAGAATTTCTACCATTAAGAACTGTACAAGAATAATGTATATTTCCGATGGTGAGATAGCAGAAGCGGGCTCCCATGACGAACTTATGGAAAAGAAGGGATACTACTACGACCTTTACATGTCCCAGCTTACAAATGAGTAAGGCGGCGGGCTTGACTTTCATCTTTACTTTGTATATAATCGTGGCTGATAAAAGGCTATGAAGAGAGATAGTAGGTTTTGGAAGTCTTTAGAGAGAAGATGTTTGGTGCAAATCTTCGTCGGAAGGAACCGAAGGCATCCCGGAGCTGTAACCCGAAATTTAAGTAGGCGTTAACGTATATCCCGCGTTACGGGGTTTAAAGAGCAGCCAAGAGCTGAATTTAGGTGGAACCACGGATGTAAACATTCGCCCTAAGCAGAAACAGTAAACGTTTTTGCTTAGGGCTTTTTTACTGCATGGAACTAAGCGAAAACACTCGTATAAGATATATGAATGGAGGAATTTTTATGGAAAAGACAATGGATAAGATCATTGCGCTTGCAAAGTCCAGAGGTTTTGTATACCCTGGTTCTGAAATTTACGGAGGTCTTGCAAACACCTGGGATTACGGTAAGCTTGGTGTAGAACTTAAAAACAACGTTAAGAAGGCCTGGTGGGACAAGTTTATTAAGCAGAGCCCATACAATGTTGGTGTGGACTGTGCCATCCTTATGAACCCTCAGACATGGGTTGCTTCCGGCCACCTTGGCGGATTTTCGGACCCTCTTATGGACTGTAAGGAATGTAAAGAGCGTTTCCGTGCAGACAAGCTTATTGAAGATTACGCCGCTGAAAAGGGCATTGAACTTCCAAAGCCTGTAGATGCTTTTTCTCAGGAAGAGATGAAGAAGTACATAGACGACAACAACATTTGCTGCCCAAGCTGCGGTAAGCACAACTTTACGGATATAAGACAGTTTAACCTTATGTTTAAGACTTTCCAGGGCGTTACCGAGGATGCAAAGAACGTTGTTTATCTTCGTCCGGAAACAGCACAGGGTATTTTCGTAAACTTTAAGAATGTACAGAGAACTTCCCGTAAGAAGGTGCCTTTTGGAATAGGCCAGATCGGTAAGTCCTTCAGAAACGAGATCACACCGGGTAACTTCACTTTCAGAACAAGAGAGTTTGAGCAGATGGAGCTTGAATTCTTCTGCAAGCCGGGTACAGACCTTGAGTGGTTCCGGTATTGGAGAGCTTTCTGCCGCGACTGGCTTTTAACTCTTGGTATTAAGGAAGATGAAATGCGTCTTCGTGACCACGATCCGGAAGAACTTTGCTTCTACTCCAAGGGAACAACAGACATAGAGTTCCTCTTCCCATTCGGTTGGGGCGAGCTTTGGGGCATAGCAGACAGAACAGATTACGACCTTACACAGCACCAGAACACTTCCGGTGTTGATATGAGCTATTTTGATGACGAGACAAACGAGAAGTATGTTCCGTACGTTGTTGAGCCATCACTTGGTGCAGACAGAGTAACACTTGCTTTCCTTTGCGCAGCATACGACGAGGAAGAGATAGCAGAGGGAGATGTAAGAACGGTTCTTCATTTCCATCCGGCTCTTGCGCCTGTAAAGATCGGTGTTCTTCCGCTTTCCAAGAAGCTTAATGAGGGCGCTGAAAAGATCTACACAGAGCTTTCCAAGATCTACAACTGCGAGTTTGACGACAGAGGAAACATCGGTAAGAGATACCGTCGTCAGGACGAGATCGGTACTCCATTCTGCGTTACCTACGATTTTGATTCCGAAACAGACGGAAAAGTTACGGTACGTGACAGAGATACAATGGAACAGGAAAGAATTGCCATTACAGACTTAAAGGCTTACTTTGAAAAGAAGTTTGAGTGGTAATAAAACTATTAGGAGGGGCATATGAGTAAACTTGATGATTTAGTGGGTAAGGACAGCGTTAAAGCACTTAACGAAGAAGAAGTTGGAAAGGTGGCCGGAGGCGGGTTCTTTTCAGATGTGGGCGGTGCAGTTGAAAACGGTTTCAGCAGGGCGGAAAAGTGGGTTAAAGTTAAGCCTGTGAGGGTTAAGGATAAGGATGTAACTCCTGAAAACGCTGTTATAGAAGGACGCACAAAGCAAAATGTATAAGTCCTCAGGCGGGGGTAAATCTCCGTCTGAGGTATATACTACGCGAGGATGCACCAAGTCCTGCGAGCAAGACTTGAGTGTTAGTCTGCTTTGCGAAAATAAGAACTTCTCCTCCCTTAAAAAAGAGAGGAGATTTTTTAATGAATTCTTAATGTTTATTAAGAAATTATGAAGTATACTTGAGGCGGTGATGTGAGCCGTTAGCGGTGATGCAGGCCGTTAAATATGTGAAAGGCCTGTTCGCCGGTTATTAGAAGAGAGCTTGCGATATTTGTGAAAGAATGAAGAGGGCAGTAAAGTTATGAAGTTTAAAAAATTAATAGGTTATTATGATTACACCGTAGTGCTTACCTACGCAGGTATGCTCAGCGCGTTTGCGGGCATACTTAATGTTATTAAGGAGAGATATTTTACAGCTGTTATATTCCTTATGCTTGCAGGAATATGCGATATGTTTGATGGGGCGGTTGCTTCCACCAAAGATAGAACAAAGAGTGAGAAAAGATTCGGAATACAGATTGACTCCTTAAGCGATCTTATAAGTTTTGGCGTTTTGCCGGGAGTATTTACATACATGGTTTGCGGAAAAACCATGCTTTCCGGTATAATTGCCGGTTTTTATGTGCTTATGGGCCTTATAAGACTTGCTTACTACAATGTTACTGAAGAGGAAAGACAGGAAACGGAAACCGGATGCAGAAAGTGTTTCTGTGGCGTTCCTATTACAACAATAGTTCTTTTCCTGCCAATCATTCATGTTCTTGTTGCAAACGGGAAATTACCGGATTACTATTCATACATTGTTTTACTTACTGTAATGGGAATTGGTTTTGTAACTCCTGTGGAGATAAG
>JAILFQ010000011.1 GCA_024697505.1 Lachnospiraceae bacterium | reverse complement strand
TGAATGATATTTTATTATAACATAAACAAACGGAATTATCCAAGGAATATAAGGCCTATAAATGGCACTTTTGGGGACGTGGTAGTGCGTCAAAAAATGACACTACACCCCCGTCCCCGTTTGTGTCATTTCACCTGCCATATTGATTGAGTAGTAGTCTCTTACCTCGTTTATGTCGTTTGTCATGCCAAGTATCCACATAAGCTTTGTAAGCGCGGCTTCACCTGTCATGTCGTGGGCTTCCATTGCGCCTATTTCAAGGGCACGTTTGCCTGTTTCGTAGACATCCATCTTTGTGCCTTCATATCTGCACTGGGTACCCACAACAACAGCCATTCCGTCTTTTATAACCCTCTCAAGAGTACCAATAAAATCATGTTTAATAAAAGGCATTCCGCCAATTCCATATGCCTCTATGTAAAGACCTTTGTAACCCTTGTCCGCAATAGCCTCAATAAGGCTTCTGTGTATTCCGGGAAACATTTTTAACATGCATACCTCATTTGAGTAAGAGTCGGAAAGCTTAAAAATGCCTGTTCTTTCAGGAACAGCGCCCTTTTCTATTCTCATTCCCAATGATGATATTTTAGCTATATAGGGGTAGTTTATGCTCTCAAAGGCATCAAAGCTTAAAGAGCGTACCTTTGAAGCTCTGCAGCCAAGCATAACTTTTCTGTTAAAGGCAACAAAAACTCCGGGAATTGAGCTTGCCGCCATATGTATTGCGCATCTGCAGTTTTCCATGGCATCCGCAACCGGGTTTGTAATGGAAAGCTGGGAGCCTGTAATTACAACAGGTATGCCTATATTTCTAAGCATAAATGATAGCATGGATGACGTGTACGCAAGAGTATCCGTTCCGTGTATTACAACAATGCCGTCATAAGAGTTTCTGCAGGCACTTATCTTTTGCGCAAGAGCACTCCAATCCTCCGGAAATATGTTTGCACTGTCTAGGGAACAAAAGTCTTCAATTTCTATATCTATATCTCCGGATACCATTTTAAGTTCTTTTTGCATATCATGTATGGAAAGCCCCGGAATAAGGCCGTTTCCTTTCATAACCGCAGAAAGAGTACCTCCGGTGTTAATAATAAGAATCTTTTTACTCACTGGTTTTTCCTCCAAAAATGACATATCACCCCCGTCCCCAAAAGTGTCATTTTACGATTTCGCCGGCAAACATTATTGCGGTTGTGTCGTTGCAGGTTGTGTAAATAAAGAAGGAGAAGGGTTTGTTTGCGGTAAATTCTTTGGGTTGTGTTTCAAGAGGCGCGCTTTTTGTACGCATAACAACGGCTGTTGCGGCCGCTGCCTCCACACCGTCTTCATCAAGCTTTATTTTGGTTTTCTGGATTATGTCGCTAACATAGATGTCGTAATCCATCATTGCGGAGAAATCCGCTTCCGCGTCGTTAAAGGCGCGTCTTACACCGTTCTTTCCAAGAAAGCTTACAAACTCTTTATTTGAAAACTCTGTTTCAAGTTCAAATTTAGGTATTGTAACTATTACGGACTCCGTCTCCGCCTTTGCAATTTTGTCTGCAAGTCCATCTGTGGAACCAAGAACAAAAGCCATGGAAACTCCGCCGTTCATAGGAAGGATAACGCACTGTGTTTTCTCATCTTCGTAGTAAGAAAAGGCGTTCCGTACGGACATAAACTCCTTGCTGCTTGTAGTGCCGTTTTCCGTATAAAAAACTCCTTCTCTTGTTGAACCGTCGGAGAACTTATTCACCCAGGAGTCTTTAAAATAAAGGGCATTTACAAGCGCCACCGCAAGATTTGCCGTAGGGTAGTTCTCCGGAAGCAGGTTAGGAATAAGATGCTCCGTTTTTATATCTGCCCATTCATTTATCTTTTCCACAAAATTCTCTTCGGTAAAAGAACGGTACTCCGCTGCGTAATTTTCTTCAACAGTCTTACGGTAGCCTTCCTCAAAGTTCTTATTTATGCCCGCTGCTTTCCACACGGAGTTTGCAACTTTAAGTGCGCCCTTTCGGTCTGTGTTTTCCTTCTCCGCCTCGTCATTATAAAGCTCCGTAAAGCCGTTAAAATCCAGGCAGTAATCGTGCCACTCTTCTTCCGTCTTAACATCCAAAGCTTTTAAAAGTTCTTCCTTTGTCTCCCCCGCAGCACCTGCAAGCAAAAGCCCCAGGGCGTATCTGAATGATAAAGGTGAAACCATGTAGTTTCCTTCCGTATTTTCGGAAATAAATTCAAGAAACTTTTCATCAAAAGAATCAATATTAAGAGTTTCACTAACAGACTCTGTCTTCCTGCTTTTTATGTTCTCGGCCCAAAGCTCGGCCTCTGTCTCCACAGGATCATTTGTAATTTCAGTAGTTGAACCGCAGCCTGTAAGAAGTGCGGCTACAAGTGTTGCAACAACTATTTTTGCCATCTTTTTTTTCATATCAAGCACCTCCCTTTCTTCTGTAATTATATAACGTACACATGCTGCAGGTAAAGAGAAATGCGCACTATTCTTTTTCTTCCATCACGCTCATATAAGCAGGACGGATTATCTTATTGGTGCAAATGAGTTCTTCAATTCTGTGAGCGCTCCAGCCAACAATTCTTGCAATTGCAAACATAGCCGTGTAAAGCTCTGTAGGCATTCCAAGCATTTCGTAAACAAAGCCGCTGTAAAAGTCTATATTCGGGCTGACTCCTTTATAAATCTTCCTTTTTTCCGCAATAACAAGGGGCGCGATCTCCTCAATATTTTGATAAAGCACCATGTCTTCCTGCCTTTCTTTTTCGGCAGCCAGCTGCTTTACATAATATTTTAAGACCTTTTCCCTCGGATCCGAAACGGAATAGATGGCGTGCCCCATTCCGTAAATAAGCCCTTTTTTATCAAAAACCTCTTTGTCCACTATTTTCTCAAGGTAAGCCCTTATCTCGTCTTTATCATTATAGTCTTTAATGTTGACCTTAATGTCCTTCATCATTTCCATTACCTTAATGTTGGCGCCGCCATGCTTTGGCCCCTTAAGGGAAGACATGGCCGCAGCTATTGTGGAATAAGTGTCGGAACCGGAAGAAGTTACAACTCTTGTTGTAAAAGTGGAATTGTTTCCGCCGCCATGTTCCATATGAAGAATAAGTGCAGTGTCCAAGACCTTGGCCTCTGTGTGGGTGTAGCGTTTATCCGGTCTTAATAGCCGCAAAAAGTTTTCCGCCGTAGAAAGCTTGGCATCCGGGTGGTGTATGTACATACTGTTATTCTTTTTGTAATGATTGTATGCATTATAACCGTAAACCGCCAGCATAGGGAACTCGCCTATAAGCTGCACAGACTGGCGTATTACGTTGGAAAGACTTGTATCCTTTGACTTTTTGTCGTAAGAAGCCAGGGTTAAAATACTTCTTGTCATTGAATTCATAACATCTTCCGTAGGCGCCTTCATAATAACATCACGCACAAAGTTTGTTGGAAGAGTTCTGCAGCTGCCTATAAGCCCCTTAAATTCCGCTTCTTTGTCCTTGTCCGGCATTTCCCCAAACAAAAGCAGATAAGCAGTCTTTTCAAAACCAAGCTCATCCTCACCCAGTTCTCTAATGATATTTTGTACCTTGTAGCCTCTGTACCAAAGGGCACCTTCCGCCGGAACCTTCCTGCCGTCTATCATTTGCGAGGAAGTTATCTGCGATATATTCGTAAGGCCCGTAAGGACCCCGTTCCCGTTAACATCTCTAAGGCCTAAGTTTACCCCGTATTTTTCGAACATCCCCGCTTCTATGCTATCATTTTTAACACAAAGGTCTTGCATACTTTCCGCATATTCCTTAACTTTTAAATTCATCCTTTCCTCCTTTTCATGTATTTTTATTCTTGATATATAAGTTTATTATTA
>JAILFQ010000267.1 GCA_024697505.1 Lachnospiraceae bacterium | reverse complement strand
ACAATGTATATGTAAACTTTGCTCCTTATATTGAGAGTGTTGCCGAGAAAAAACTCGGAATCTTTGATGGCGGATATGCTCTTGACAGCCAGAGCGAACAGCAGCTTGCGTATTTAAGGGCAATAGGTACAGAGACGGGCTATGATCCTGTATTGGAAGTACTTGATTCGATCCCTACCACTTCTCTCTATCGCGGTAAGGAAATAACAACCTATTCATACAAGGTAAAAGTCAACTCCTACTACAAGGTGGGTGTTAAGAATATGGTAATCTCTTATGATGATTACAATAAGATAGTTGAGTATCAGGATAAAACGGGTATTCAGGTGCTTTATCCGATTGTTGAAATTTCAAATGTATATCCGGAAGGAACAGACCCAACTCTTGTAAACGAGAACCCGAATATCTGGTTTAAGTGCAAAGATACAAAGGGGACCATCGCGACAGACGAGAATGGAAATCCTGTTCCTGCTTATACTACAGACCAGGCTAAACAGGCTATTGAATATAACAGTTTAAGAATTGAAAGCGACCCGGGTACATACATTTACAATCTTGCAAAATCCGGTGCCGTTCAGGTACGTATTTGCTACTATAACTACTACACTTATAAGAATGGACACATTCCGGAGTATATATTCGGTACGGATGTATACGGCAGAGACCTTTTTGTATGTATAGGTGTCGGTTCAAGATTCTCACTTGTATTTGCATTGATTGTTTCCGCAATCAACCTTACAATAGGTGCCGTTTACGGTGCTATTCAGGGTTACTACGGCGGTGCAATCGATATGGCATTGGACAGATTTGCGGATATTCTCGGAAACCTTCCTATGATCGTTGTAACCACTCTCTTCCAGCTCCATCTTGCTACAAAGGTAGGAAGCGTTGGTGCTTTCCTCTTTGCCTTTGTATTAACCGGATGGCTTGGAATGGCTGCACTTACAAGAAAACAGTTCTACAGATTTAAAGGCCAGGAATATGTACTTGCGGCAAGAACACTTGGTGCATCCGATAAGAGAGTTATGTTTAAGCACATTTTCCCTAACTCCTTAGGTACCATAGTAACATCCTGCGTACTTACAATTCCGGGTGTTATCCGTTCAGAGACAACACTTACTTACCTTGGTATTATTAATATGTCCGACTTTGCGGGAACAAGTATCGGTGAACTTTTTGCTACCGGTCAGTCAGCCATGACAACATCACCTCATGCGCTTTTCTATCCGGCTATTTACCTTTCACTTTTACTTATCTGTTTTAACCTGTTCGGTAACGGACTCAGAGACGCATTCAATCCGTCTACGAAAGGAGAGTAAGGGCTGTGAAGAAAGAAAAGAAACTCGAAGTAAAAGACCTGACAATTTCCTTCCGTACAGATGATGGTAAGGTTCAGGCTGTAAGAGATATTAGTTTTGATCTCTATAAAGGAGAAACACTTGCAATTGTTGGTGAATCCGGTTCCGGTAAGTCCGTTACATCAAAGACTATTCTTGGAATCCTTGCACCAAATGCAATTGTTGAATCCGGTGAAATTATATATGACGGTAAAGACCTCTTAAAGATTTCTGAGGAAGACTACTGCGAGATCCGTGGTGATAAGATAGCCATGATCTTCCAGGACCCTATGTCTTCTCTTAACCCTGTTGTAAAAATAGGACGTCAGCTTACAGAGGCAATGATCCTTAAAGGAAAGGCAAGACAGAAGGAAAGCCGTAAGAGCTTTAACAAGTTCCTTGCACTTCTTAAGGAGAATATGGTTAAAGCCGTTGCAAACGGTGATGCTGCAAAGGCAAAGGAACTTGAAGAAAAGTGTAATAAATTTAACAAGTTCGAGCTTAAGCATCTTGAACTTCAAAAGAAATATGCAACTGCAAGAGAAGCTGCAGATGAAGCTCAGTTTGAGCTTGATAACGTGCTTTTTGAAATCGAAAAGAACGCCCTTAAAGATCCAAAGTACAGAATTAAGAAAATCTGTAAGCAGGCTGTACTTTCACAGCATAAGTATGTTGTAAGTAAAGATACTTCCGATTTGTTGGCTGCAGTAGCGGATGTAAAAAAAGGACTTTCCGCTGCAGTTAAGAGTAAGGACTACAAGGAGATCAATCCTGCCCTTAAGAAGATAAACGGAATTCTTAAGAAAGCCTGCGAACTTGAAATGCCAAACTTCTTTGCACTTGGCTACTTTGTTGCATTTTCCGGAAAAGAAGTACCTGAAATGGAAATTCCGGAACTTAACAAGTACATGCGTAAGTATCTTGACGATAACTTCATGCTTGATTTTATTGACAATGCAAAGAAGGCGGTTATTTATTCCGCAGAGGCATCTTATAAAGAAAAGGAAGAGGCTATCGCCTTCCTTAAGAAGAACAGAAGCATCTTTGAAAAGCCGGAGCTTGATAAGAAGGAATGCAGGCAGGCTCTTAAAGAGTTCTCCAAGGAAGTTATGGAGAGTGTAGACAAGCTTGAAATCATTAAAGACTCTCTTGCGTACACTTTCTCTACAGGTTTTGAAGCAGACCTTAAAAAGTATTTCGGCGCAACAAAGAACAACGCAAAGGAAGAAAAGCGTTTTGCAAGACAGACAGCAAAGCACGAAGCTTTGATCGCCAAGGGCAAGATTCCTTCATACGAAGTAATTCCCGCAGCTGTAATAGATCTTGAAACGGTAAGAGGAGATCTTTTACACCAGATAGACAGACTTATTGCACATTATGAAAAGAAGCTTGCAAACAGGGACAAGAGAAATTATGACGATGAAACTGTTGCTATAATAGACTACCTTAAGGAAAAGGCTTCCAATTATGTAACAAAGGTTACGAAGAGCATGGCTAAGAAAAAGGCCATTAAGCTTATGGAAGAAGTTGGTATCCCTGAACCGAGAAGAAGATTCAACCAGTATCCTCATGAGTTCTCCGGTGGTATGAGACAGCGTATAGTTATTGCAATTGCTCTTGCGGCAGATCCGGATATTCTTATCTGCGACGAGACTACAACAGCTCTTGACGTTACAATTCAGTCTCAGATACTTGAACTTATAAACGAGAAAAAGGTTGCAAGAAACCTTACCGTTATCTTCATTACTCACGACCTCGGCGTTGTTGCCAATATGGCAGACAGGGTTGCGGTAATGTATGCAGGTAAGATTGTAGAAACAGGTACGGCAAACGAAGTGTTCTACGAAGCGGCACATCCTTATACATGGGCGCTTCTTTCTTCCATGCCGGATCTTGATACAAATGAAAAACTTGAGGCAATACCGGGAACACCGCCTAACATGATCTATC
>JAILFQ010000219.1 GCA_024697505.1 Lachnospiraceae bacterium | reverse complement strand
TAACGTCTCTTTCATAAAGCCCGCCTATAACAAGCACTACAAGAGCAAGAACAGCAGAAAAGGCAACAACGGCAACGCAAAGCTTACCCTCGGTTTCTATTTTCGAAGCTAAAGTCTCCATATCCTCGTCTATAGAATCCTTCTCGTCTCCTATAAATTCCATATCCTTCTTAATGATAAGGCCGTATCTTTCGGTATCCTCAAGTCTTCTGATCTCATCCTGCATTTCGTCTTCATAAGGTTTTATGGCGGCTCTTTGAGCAGCTGTGATCTTTGAAGGAGTTCTTTGCATCTGGTCTCTCTCTTCATTAAGATTCTTAAGACGCATGGCATTATCCTTAACTTCAGCCCTTGCCTTTTCATTCATCATGTCTATGCGCTGCATATCGGCAAGGTAAGCTGTTACAACTTCATATTCCTTCTTGGCTTCAAGGTTCTGGCGTCTGGACTCATTAATGATCTCGCAATTGCCCTGCACAAAAGCCTTTCTGCCCTCAGGAGTTCCGACATTGTTGGAACGGATCAAAAACTCGTTTTCTTCTGCAGTTGAGCGCAGGGCGTGCCTTCTTACCCTATTCTCTTTTATTTTTCTAAACCATCTCGTAAAAATATTACTCATTATTTTTTCTGTACTGTTCCTTCATTTGTTCGGTCAATAATTTGACCTCATGATAAAATTCGTTAAGTTTACCGGTTTTTAAATACTTTTTAGCATTTTCCAGCTCTTCTACTTCAGGCACGATCTGCGACTCAAGTTCACTTTGATAGAAAGCCTCGTTAAGCCACCTTTCCGTTTCTTCTGAAACCTGATAAATATCCAGAGCCGAAAGATACGAAGAAGAATCATCGGAATATCTTAAAGCAAGCAAATACTGCTTTAGAGACTCTTCTCTGTTATTTCTTTCGTATGCTTCTCTAAAGTAGTCTATTGCAACCACAAAGCCCTCTGTATTAAGAAGGGCAACACCAAGATTATGATAAATATCTCCGAGAGTTTCCGGAGTGATACCGCTTGTATCCTTTTCTCTCAGAAGCTGCCTGTAAAAGCTGACCGCATCTCTGTAATTCTCATGCTGAAGGTAGCTGTCCGCTTTGTTCTTTATCTTTATCCATTCGTCACTTTTTTCAACTCTTGACTGCTCGGAAAGAAATTCCTCAATTTCTTCTCTGGTGCAATAATCACAGCTTGAGAGACAAAGATTCATAATATCTTTGATGGGAGCCTCTCTGGCGATCAGATCAGCAAGAATGCTCCCCTTATCTCTTATCTCAAGCTTCTCTTTAAAAAACACAGCAAGCCCGGGATCGTATAAAAAATCCTCACACAGTTCAGGATTCTTTATAATGTGATAGCAAAGTTCTTCTATAGAGCATATTTTAAGTTTTGAATTTCTAAGCGTATACGGATTTTCCGAATACCTTCCGGTTGTTACTATTACTCTACCCATTTTTAACTCCTGCCGTACATTACATAAGACTGATTATTTGTTCATATACCTTATATGTTGCAGGGTATATGTTTCCAAAACCTATATCTCTTACTTTTATGACCAATGTTTCATAATCCAAAAATGATACCGTAATCTCCAATCGAACGGTTCTGTTCTCTCTTGGCGGCAAAAGATCGGGCTTAACAGAAAAAGCTGTTACTCCGCCGCTTCTCAGATCATCAACCTTGAAAGAAAGTTCATCACATCCGTCAAGAATAACCTGCATTTTGGCCTTAGCCACCTTAAGCGGAGTCCCATATTTAAGGAGCATTATGCTTTCTTCTTTAGAATCTCTGTAAGCTGAAATAAAGACATTATGGAATATCTGTCTGTCAAATATAACCGGTCTTGACAGTTTTTCCTTAACCGCATAATAACATGCGCCCTGAGCGTAAAGCGTCTTTCCCGAAAATATCCTTCTTCCGCTTGCGGAAAAACCGCTCAGGATATCTGTAGCCGATTGTGTGGCCGAATACTTTCCGGTAACATACAACCTTGCCATATTAACACCGTTTATGGCTTTTTCTATCATTTGCGAAAAGACGGCAGTTTTTTGCTTTTCATCTTTAATAAGGTCTATGCCACCATCCATGGAATCTGAATAGTCTGTTGTTTCCACATAAAAAGGAAACTTTTTATTCTCTGACATTGGATGCAATACATAAGCAAGCATGCCCTTTCCATCGAAATCTATATCAATGGAAACCCGCTTTCTGTCTGTATTTCCTTCAGAAATCTCGTACCAGCTGAAAGCATCTGCATGAGTTGCAAAATATAGTTTCTCCTCAGTGTATCCAAGTTCGGAAAACAGTTTTACAAGATCTTCCTGTCCTTTATAAGTAAGCCTTTCAGATGTAATTCCCAGTCTGGAAATAGATGCACCGCCAAACCTTCTTCTTATGGTCTGAAGCTTTTTATCTATTTCTTTTTTTAAAATATCTAAAGAGTCCATATAGCAGAAACCATCGGCTGTTTCAACATTTTCCTGTCCGGATTCTTCTATAATGTTTTCATAAATATCAGCCGTATTTCTGTCTTCATTCCAAATGCTTATTTCAAGATTGTTCGTTTCTATGTCTATACCAAGCATTATTGCTGCCATATTTTCTCCTTTCGCACTTCCTAAACAGGTGAAAAGTGCCTTTTTATAACAAATTCTTCTTTAAAATACTGTTCAAGAAGTGAAAGAAGCGTTTTTTCATCTTTCATATCCTCTGTCATCAATATTTCATTTATTTTTGAATACTTTGTACCTGCAATGCCCTTATCTGCATCTTCAAAATGGACTAATTCACTCTCGGTTATATCAAGGCCGTTTGAAGATTCCTCAGAAATATAGTATTGAAGGGTATCACCATAAAACAGTATAAGTTCTTTTTCAAAAACCCCGTATCCGTTATCGCTCATTAATTCATGAGTGAATATTCCTTCATCATTAAGGCAATAATGAAGTGTAACCTTATTGTCCGGGTTAGCCCTGTACTCAACATAATACTTGTCTGACATGGAAAGAGGGATAGAGAGTTTTCCCGTAAAATTTCTGTAGAAGGAGAAAACCATCTTCTTTTGCTCAAACTTTTGAATGTAATATTCGCAAAATGATTTTTCCAGGTCCGTCAGTTCTATCTTTGTAGAATAGTGTTTGAGAAGGGCCAGTACACAAATATTGTTACTTTCTACAAAAGGATCGGTTTTAAGTATTTCAAAAAACTCACGCGGAGTCATCCTGTCTTTAACAAAATACTTGTAGGAGTAATATGAAAGATATGCTTTAATAAGTTTCCTGTTGGAACCTCTCTTATAGTAATTCTTAAATACAGAAAATGAGTCCTCCACATAACTCTCTGCAAAAAGGATCTGACCAAGAAGCCTTTCTTCAAGTACTAGGGCGTCTATTCCGCCGGATTTTGCAGAAGCCCACAACTCGTACATATTCTTTGTTGTACCGTTATAATTATTT
>JAILFQ010000205.1 GCA_024697505.1 Lachnospiraceae bacterium | reverse complement strand
TGTAATATGTAAGTTTTTCTTATATCTGTTCGGAAACCTTTGTAAACTCTTCTTCAGACTTTGCATAACCAAGAAGTATGGTTTCTGTATCGAAGATGCCGTAAAATGTGGCATCATATCTTTCAAGGTTTGTATTTTTATCCTGCGGGGAGTCCGGTGCCGAAGTCGGCGCGGCAGTGGGGGTATTATCATTTGTCCTGCCGGTACAGCCGGAGACGCAAAGGGCAAAAGCCGTAAGAAGAGCTGTAAATATCGCTCTTTTTTTCTTTTTATTCATATTATTAATCCTGTTAATCATTCCGTTTTAATTGCAGATTTCTATCTACAGCGTGTATTATTCTACCATAAAAAAAACTGACATACCACCCCCGTCCCCAAAAGTGTCAAAAAAAGGACGCATGAAAAAACTTTCGTTTTTTCACACGCCCTCTGTTCTTATTTTTTATTTTGTAAGATAATCGGATGTAAGTCCGTTAACAATAGCCTTATTGAAGTCTGTAACATGTACCGTTACGGAAGCCTTAAGGTCTTCCTCGGCCGCATAGCCTTTTTCAACCTTAATTCCTTCAATTCCCGCCTTGTCTTTACCTACAACAAATTCTGCATAAGCTGCTGCCTGCTCAAACCATTCTTTTCCGATGGCTGAAGCACCGCGCATGTTGTAGCCGTCCTTAAGTTCGTTCTTTGTGGAAACTTCTTCAGCAAGGTCTGTCTTTATGGTACCTGTTGTATCAAAGTTTACATTGGACTGGTAAGCATCAATGTAAGCTCCGGTAATTTTTCCGTTTTCATTTACGGCAAGAACCGCAAATGTACCGTAAGCCTGTCCAAGACCGTCTCCTTCCGAACCTGCAGACTTGGAATTTGAAATTGATGTGGAAACGCCTATTGTAACCTTGTCTGTAGCGCTAACGCCCTTAACAGGTACTGCGTTTGCAATAGCTCTTAATACAACTTCCTTTATTTCGTCAACCTTAATTGTAACGGAAGCCTTAAGGTCTACGGAATCATCAAGATATCTGTCTGTTACAGGAATTCCTTCTATCTGTGCAGGAGTCTTTCCTATGCAATACTTCATAAAGCTTTCTATCTGCTCGTACCATTCGTACTGTGAGCCGGCGAACTTCTTCATATTGTAATCTTCTTTGAGTTCGTACTTTGTCTTAAAGGCAGAATCTGCAGCTGTAAGAACAGTTCCCTTTGCGTCTATGGAAATCTTGGTCTGGTTGGCATCTATTGCTATGGAAGCAATCTTTCCTTCCTTATCAAGAATTACACCGGCAATATAAGCATCTGTCTGTGCCGTTCCGTCCTTCTCCGCTGTTGCGGAAGAAGAACTTGTTCTTAAGATCAAAGTACCGTAACCGAATTTGGAATATCTTGCATTTGCAATGTAGTCGGATGTAAGAGCCTTAACAAGTGCTGTATTAAAGTCTGTAACGTGTACCGTTACGGAAGCCTTAAGGTCTTCCTCGGCCGCATAGCCCTTTTCAACCTTAATTCCTTCAATACCTGTCTTATCTTTTCCTTCTGCAAAGTCTGCATAAGCTGCCGCCTGCTCAAACCACTCTTTTCCTATGGATGAAGCACCACGCATGTTGTAGGCGTCTTTAAGTTCATTCTTTGTGGCAACTTCTTCCGTTAAATCCGTCTTAATAACGCCCTTTGTATCAAAGTTTACATTGGACTGGTAAGCATCAAGAAGTGCCGCGGAAATCTTGTTGTTTTCATCTACGGCAAGAACAGCGATGGTTCCGTAAGCCTGTGCAAGTCCGTCTCCGTCTGCGGAAGCATCCGTAGATTTGGCAATGGATGTTGAAATACCTATGCTTACAACATCATTTACACTTACGCCTCTTGTATCTTTTGCATTCTTTATTGCTCTTACAACAACTTCCTTAAGCTCTCCGGCATGTATTGTTACGGATGCCTTAAGGTCTACAAGAGAATCGTCAACGTAGTTATCTGTAATCTTTATTGATTCGATCTCTGCAAGGTCTTTGCCGATGCAGTACTGCATAAAGCTCTCTGCCTGCTCGTACCACTCATACTTTGCGGCAGAGAATTTCTTCATGTTATAGTCTTCTTTAAGTTCATACTTTGTTCTGAACGTTGTATCAAACGGTGTTGCAATCTTTCCGTCTCCGGAAACAGCAATCTTTGTCTGGTTAACATCTATTGCTACGGAAACCACCTTTCCTTCCTTATCCAGGATAACACCGGCTACAGCCGCATCTGTCTGTGCTGTTCCGTTTTTATCCGCTGTTGCAGAGGAAGAGGAGTCTCTTAAAATAAGTGTTCCCATACCAAACTTAGCAACACGGGTATTTGCAACCATGTCGGATGTAAGAGCCTTAACAAGGGCTGTATTGAAATCCGTAACATGTACCGTTACGGAAGCCTTAAGGTCTTCTTCGGCTGCATAGCCCTTTTCAACCTTAATTCCGTCTATATCTTCCTTATTCATTCCGGTTACAAACTCCGCATAAGCAGCTGCCTGCTCAAACCATTCTTTTCCGATGGCCGAAGCGCCACGCATGTTGTAAGCGTCCTTAAGCTGGTTCTTTGTGGAAACCTCTTCGGTAAGGTCTGTCTTTATTGTACCTGTTGCATCAAAGTTTACATTGGACTGGTATGCATCAAGCACTACGCCTGTAATGCGGTTATCATTATTAATTGCAGTTACCGCAAATGTTCCGTATGCCTGTGCAAGTCCTTCCGCATCTGCTGTAGCATCCGTAGACTTGGAAATGGATGTGGAAATACCGATGCTTATAGCATCATCTGCGCTTACTCCGTTTGTAGCAACCGCATTCTTTATTGCTCTTACGATAACTTCCTTGAACTCATCCACCTTAATTGTAACGGAAGCCTTAAGGTCTACGGAATCGTCAAGGTATCTGTCTGTTACCTTTATTGCTTCAATTTCTGCAAGAGTCTTG
>JAILFQ010000188.1 GCA_024697505.1 Lachnospiraceae bacterium | reverse complement strand
CCAAAAGTCGTAGCCGAATTACTCGCAAATGATGAGGCTACGACTTTTGGAAGAAGATATTCGCTCTTTAATTCGTTTCCTTTTATGTTTGAAAGGAAATGCGAAAACCTCTCTTCAAGCTCCTTAAGGAAATCCGGGGTAAATCCCCACATATTCATGGAAACCGGGGACTCCGGTTCTATCTCAACAGGCTTTCCGTCTTCCGTTTCTCCTACAACCTTGTCTTCGCTGAGACGAAGTTTAAATGTCTCTTCGATATTTGTAAGCATATTGTCTGCGTTAACTTTGCAAACCCCTCTTGTAACCTGTCCGTTTTCGCTAAGAGTGTTTTTAAGGACAAAGCCAACCATGCAAAACTCTTTCCTGCCCGGTTTAACTTCTGCTTTGGCAAGAAAATCGTGCATCTGTACAAATGCTTCACTTCCGTAATAATCATCTGCATTAATGACCGCAAAAGGTTCATTTACAACATCCTTGCAGGCGAGTACGGCCTGGCCTGTACCCCAGGGCTTGGTTCTGCCTTCAGGAACACTAAAGCCCTCCGGCAGGTTCTCCAGCTTCTGAAATACATAATTTACTTCTATCTGTTTTTCTACTTCTTTACCTATAAGTTTTTTAAATTCATCAAAAAGCTCTTCTCTGGTAACAAACACAACTTTATCAAAACCTGCGCGTATTGCATCGTACAGAGAATATTCCATAATGATTTCGCCGCTTGTTCCAACATGTTCAAGCTGCTTGATCCCGCCGCCGTATCTGCTGCCCATTCCGGCCGCCATAATAACAAGTGTAGTCTTATTCAACAGACTGTCCCCCCTATAAGTAGTTTATGCTAATTTTACTATTTTTCACATCAAATTTCAATCTTCCTCACTCATTTCACATATGGAATCCCTAAGACCTGTGTAACGTTTCTGTTCCATTTCGTTTGCGATCATCATGTTTACCATTTGGGAGCTTCCAATGATTGTTACACACTTTTTGGCTCTCGTGACCGCCGTATACAAAACATTTCTGTTAAAAAGCGGTCTCGGCCCCGTAAACAAAGGAATTACAACCGCCGGATATTCGCTTCCCTGACTTTTATGTATAGTAATCGCATACGCAAGCGTAAGTTCGTCAAGTTGTGAAAACTCGTAGGTTACAAGTCTTCCCTCATCAAATTCCACCATGACCTCTTCCGTAAAAGTGCTTATTTCTCTGATAATACCGCAGTCTCCGTTAAATACTCCGGTGCCGTTTTCAATGGATATACCGTATTGTCCCTTTGTTTCCCACTCAAGCTGATAGTTGTTCTTTATCTGCATCACTTTATCGCCCACGCGGAACACCCTTCCACCGGACATTTCTCTTTCGTTCTTTCCGGGTGAAGGAGGATTAAGAGCAGCCTGAAGTTTTTCGTTTAAATTGTCTATGCCAAGTTCTCCGGACTTCATAGGGCAAAGAACCTGTACCTCAAAAGGAGAAACACCTACAAAATCAGATATCTTTTTCTGTACCAGATAAATAATTCCTTCCACTATAACGGAAGCATCTTTCCTCTCAAGGAAGAAAAAGTCCGAACCCGCTCTGTTCTCAAGTTTAAGCATTTTTCCGTCATTGATCTTATGGGCGTTAACTATAATATCACTCTTCTCCGCCTGCCTGAAAATCTTTGTAAGTTTTACGGTATTAAAACACTTACTGTCTATGATATCTCTTAAAACATTTCCCGGACCAACGCTTGGAAGCTGATTCACATCGCCCACAAACATCACTCTTGTTCCCTGGGAAATTGCATTTAAAAGCCCTCTCATAACAGGCACATCTACCATGGACATTTCATCAATGATTATTACATCCGCTTCAAGCGGGTTTTCATCATTTCTTTGGAAACCGCCCCCTGCTCTTACTCTGTCCTTTTTAAGTGCATCTTCATTACCTGACTCTATTTCCTTCGGACCCGGAGAATACTCAAGAAGCCTGTGTATGGTCCTTGCTTCTCTTCCTGTAGCCTCTGACATTCGTTTTGCCGCACGTCCGGTTGGGGCCGCAAGCAATACCTCAAGGCCAAGCTTTTCAAAAACATCTATGATTGTGTTAATTGTTGTTGTCTTACCTGTTCCGGGACCGCCTGTAAGTATGAAAACACCGTTTAAAACCGCCTCAAACACAGATTTTCTTTGAAGGTCGTCCAGCTCCAGGTCGGAATTTTTTTCTATTCCGTATAAGATCCTTTCAATCTTTTCCTTTGAAACATCGTAGCTTACGTTAAGATCCGTAAGCATTCTGGCAATATCCAGTTCCATATAATAAAAACTTGCGGGATAAACTCTGCAAACATCTTTGTTCTTTTGTATAACATTCCTATCAAGTGTAAGTTTCTCCAGCATACGCTCCATTTCGTCTTCCGGAAAGTCCGCAATACGTCCGGTTTCACTGAAAAGTTCATCCTTAGGCAAATAAGTATTACCGTTTCCCACAGCCTGAGAAAGAGTATAATAAAGAGCTGCCTTTATTCTGAATTCGTCATTTTCGGAAAAACCTGCCTTGAGAGCAATTTCATCCGCTGTTTTAAAGCCTACCCCGCTTATATCTTCGGCAAGCTGGTAAGGATTCGTCTGAATTACGTTGTAAAGCCTGTTTCCGTAGAATTGATATATTTTAACCGCCAGAGCATTGGAAATACCCAGTTCCTGCAGATACATCATTGCATTTCGCATTTCCTTTTTTTCTTCAAACTGCTCTGCAATGCGCACTGCTCCCGCCCTGCTTATTCCCTTGACTTCGGAAAGCCTTTCCGGCTCTTCTTCGATAATACGAAGGGTATCCTCCTTAAAGAACTCCACGATCCTTTTGGCAAGAGCTTCTCCAATCCCCTTTATCATTCCGGAGCCAAGGTAAGCCTCAAGCGCTGCCGTTGAAGTCGGCATAACCTTCTTATAGCTTGCAGCCTTTATCTGTTCTCCGTATTTTTTATTGTAGGTAAGCTCTCCGGATACGCTTATATACTCACCGACACTAACATCCGGCATTGTGCCCACACAGCATATCTTATCCTCATCTGCTGCCAGACTAAGTACGGTAAATCCGGTTTCCTCGCTTTTCCATATTATTCTTTCTACACAACCTTCGACTTCCAAAAATTCCTGTCCTTTCAAGCGTATGATATGTTATGTTTTCTTAAATTATATAATAATAACCGGACACTTTCCAGCATCCGGTCTAATATCGTTTATGCATTATTCAGATAAATAAAGCTTCTTACCTAAGAATTTCTCTTAATAGAGTCATACAGCTTTTCCGCAATACCAAGATTTCCATGCTCTGCAATGAGTTTTGCATAAGACTGGTTCATGGTATCCGCAAAGTACTTCATATACTCGCCGTCTTCGTCCTTGTTTTCCAGAAAAGCACTCTTAGAAGACTTAATTACCTGCTCAATAAGATAACTCTCAAATGATTCGCAGGCCTCCATAAGCTCCTCATCGGAAGAATTCTCATTAAGTCCGGAAAGCTTGTTTGAAAGGCTCTGAGCCTTTGTATCCGAGGAATTTTTCTGAAGTATGGAAAGATAATCCGAATTAAGTTTTGTAATATCCATTCCCTATCTCCTTTTACTATCAGCCTCTTAAGTTATTGGCCTGCTGAAGCATCTCATCGGATGCATTTATTATCTTAGAGTTCATTTCGTAAGCTCTTTGAGCAACAATGAGATTTACCATTTCATCCGCAAGATTAACATTAGAAGCCTCGATATACTGGGCATGCACCTTGGACCTGGAAATCTCCGTATCTTCTCCTTCAAGTCTTTCCTCGCCGGAAGACTCCGTTGCAAGAAGAATACTGTTGGCAGTCTTTTCAAGGCCGGAAGGGTTGTTAAACTGGGCAACACCGAATGATATCTCCATATTTACAAGTTCTTTTTCGTATTTTGTTGTAGTAACTTCTCCGCCCTCATCATTTACGGTTGTTGAAGTAACCGGATTTAACACAGTGCGGAAAAATTTCCCCTCTTCATCGACCTCTATTGTGGAGGAATCTGTACCTGCCGGAAATACGATCGCACTGCCTGTGCTGTCTAAAACAGGATAACCATCGGCTGTGCAAAGTGTAAGTCCTTCAGGCCCCTGTGAAGCCTGAAAAGTACCGTTCCTTGTATATCCTACTTCCCCGTTTGGAAGAAGCACCTTAAAGAAGCCCTGTCCTTCAAGGGCAAAGTCCAGATTGTTTCCTGTGGCATTAAGAGCGCCCTGTGTATATCTGCTTGTTATGGAAGCGGTTCTTGTACCTACACCCACCTGACCTATAACAGGCTTAACATTTCCCTCGTTATCTGTAGTTTTTGTCTGTAATTTGGTATAAAGAAGGGATTTAAATTCCACTGTTTCCTTCTTATATCCTGTAGTATTTACATTTGCAATATTGTTCGATATTGTATCAACGGCATTTTGCTGGGCTACCATTCCCGTAGCGCCCGTCCATAATGAACGCATCATAAGCTTTTACCTCCATTCATTATACACGACCTACAGAATTAACTGACTGATCGAGTGTAGAATCCATGGTTTGTACAACCTTCTGGCTTGCCTCGTAAGCTCGGGTTATGGCAATAAGCTGAGTCATTTCCTTAACCACGTGTACGTTAGACTGTTCCAGATAGCCCTGCAGCAATTCGTACTCCGCAGGTTTTTCTGTAGCGCCATCAACCGGTTCATACATAGTATCGGCAAATTTTTTCAAATAATTATAATCTTCAAAATCAGAAATGATAACTCTGTCTACTGCCTCGCCATTTGCATAAACCGTTCCGTCTTTGTCAAAAACAATGGTCTGGTTGGTAGGAACAATAAGATCTCCCGCCTCCGACTGCAAATGATTTCCGTCCGCATCCGTAACATATCCTTCGCTGGTAATTGTAAAATTACCGGCTCTTGTGTAACGAAGATGTGAATCTCCCGCATTATCAACAACTCTTACCTGAAAGAAACCGGAGCCGCTGATGGCAAGATCAAAAGTGTTTTCCGTATGTCGGACAGAGCCCTGATCATAATTTGTATAAACCTCGCCCACTTTAACACCGAGAGTCATTTTTCCTATTTCTTTAATGCCTGTTTCCTTGTCTCTTATCCTAAATGCAAGCTCATCATCAAATGATTGGCTTGTTACACCTTCCTGCTTATAACCCGTTGTAGACGCGTTTGCAACATTATTGGCGATAACATCCAGGCGCTTGATCTCATTTCTCATTCCCGACCAGGCTGTATAAAGTCCTCTTACCATGTTTTTTCTCCTTTAAAAATCTGCGTTTCGCGTCCTTGCGTTAGTTACATTATCTGCGGTTTCCAAGGAACTCAACATACTTTCCGGTTCCTACCGCAACGGCTGTCATCGGATCTTCTGCCGTTATAGTCTTAATACCTGTCTTTTCTTCAATAAGCTGTTCAAGTCCGTAAAGAAGAGAACCGCCTCCTGTAAGAACAATTCCTCTGTCTGCAATATCCGCAGCAAGTTCCGGAGGAGTCTTTTCAAGCACTGAATGTACAGCGTCCACAATCTGAGAAGTAGGCTCTTTGAGTGCTTCTTCTGTTTCCTCGGAAGAGATGGTGATAGTCTTTGGAAGACCGGATACAAGGTTACGGCCCTTTACATCAAGACAAATCGATTCCGGTCTTACATGTGCGGAGCCTATCTTCATCTTAATGTCTTCTGCGGTACGTTCACCTATAAGAAGATTGTGCTTTCTTCTCATGTATCTGACGATCGCCTCGTCAAAATCGTCTCCGGCAACCTTGATGGATGTGCTTACAACGGCACCTCCAAGAGAAATAACTGCTATATCTGTTGTACCACCGCCGATATCCACAACCATGTTACCGACAGCTCTCGAAATATCTATTCCTGCACCGATAGCTGCTGCAATCGGTTCCTCAATGATGGCAACCTCTCTTGCACCTACCTGATATGTTGCATCTTCAACGGCTTTCTTTTCAACTTCCGTTACACCGCTTGGGACGCATACGCTTATTCTCGGCTTTCTGAAACGTCTTGTTCCTACTGCCTTCTGAATAAAATACTTAAGCATCTTTTC
>JAILFQ010000174.1 GCA_024697505.1 Lachnospiraceae bacterium | reverse complement strand
CTTGGAGAAGTAGACCTGTAAGTAGCCTGCTCATAGCACCAGTTATTGGCCTCCAAAACAGCATCATGTCTGTTCATTCCTTTTACACGATCCTTAACCATATTGTAGAAAAACTCTCTGCAATCTGTTAAATCTTCGGAATTGATCCTGCAGGCAAGAACATATTGAAGAAAATACTCTGCCGAAACTCCTTTTAAAAACTCGGAATTCTCCAAAAGGAAGGCACCATGTTTTGCGTAGCTGTAAATTATGTCAAAACTTACCGCACCCACATCCGAAAGAGGCAGATGGGCATAAAGATACTTTGTAAAGAGTTTTTCAACTCCATCAAGTTCGTCTGTTCTTTTTTGTATCTCTTCCCTGCATCCGCCAAAGTATTTAGTTGCTTCATCGAAATCCGCATTTATACGGCTTTTCATTTCATCAGAGAATGTAATTAAGCTCATTTTTCTTTGCACCTTTCTTTATGCGAGATGAATTCTGAAGGCCTGTGCAATAGGATGTTCTTCATCTGTATTGCAATCGGTGAACAAATAGCCTCCATCCGTCTTTCTGAAGTTTATCTTTTGTTCTGTCTCAAGCTGTTCAACAGCCTTTATCTCTTGTTCAAGCGGAACAAAGATCTCTTTTTTGGCAAAATCCTTTTCATCCGCATACATGGTAAATGCGTAGCAAAGCTTTTCTTTTTCCTTTGCGGTAAAGCAAATGCCGTCTTTTTTATAAGGAGCGCATACTCTTGTGCCGTATATGCCTTCTCCGTAAACTCTCATCCACTTTCCAAGCCCCTTCATGCTGGTTAAAGCACCTTCAGGAAGCCTTCCGTCCGGCTGAGGCCCGACATTAAGCGCAAGATTTCCGCCTTTGCAAACAATATCCATAAGAAGATTTGCTATTTCTCTCGGGCTCTTGTACTTGTCTTCATACTTAAAGGAAAATGATGTTCCCATAGTAATGCAGCTTTCCCAAGGAATACCCAGAGGTTTTTCCGGAACGCACTGCTCAGGAGTTACATAATTTTCGTATGGTCCGCCCACTGTTCTGTCTGCACTTAAGATCCATGGCTGATAGGTTCTTACTTCATCCATAAGTTCACCAAGTCTTATATCTTCGTTGGCACCTTTGCAGACCCAGCCTGCGTCGAACCAAAGTACATCTATTCTTCCATAATTCTTTGTAAGTTCTTTAATCTGATTATGAGTGAACTCTACAAATTTTTCCCATCTTTCAGGGTGCTTCTTAGGATCGTAACCCGGTCCTCTGTATGTGAAGTTCCCTCTTTCGCCGTCTGTACACCAATAATCCGGAAAATGCCAGTCAGCTTTTGAGAAATAGGCTGCTATTCCAAGCCCTTTCTTTCTCATTTCCTCAAAAAGATGAGCACAGACATCCGCATATTTGTTGGTATGGAAAGGACAATCCGGTGCTGTGATCTTGTAATCCGAATACTTTGTATCCCACATACAGAACCCGTCGTGATGCTTTGTGGTAAACACGCAATATTTAAAGCCGGCATCAGCTGCCGCCTCAGCCCATTTATCAGGCTGGAAACGAATAGGATTAAAGGTCTTGTTAAGATCGAAGTACTGCTTTTTAAAGCTTTCTCCGTCCACTTCCCAATCTATGCCGTCTCTGGACCAATTTGCATCATCATCTGAAAGAGCCCAGGATTCTACTATTCCAAGCTGAGAATAAACGCCCCAGTGCATCATTAAAGCCAGCTTTTGGTCCATAAACCATTCCAGCTGACGCTTAACTGCCGGTTCCTTTGGAGGAATATATCTGTCGGCACGACTGTAATTATGCACACCTTCATTTACTTCATCCGCTTTACTTTCTGCAGCGATGTTTTCAGCTTTTTCCTCTTCGGTCTGTTTCTTCATTTCCTTTTCTTCATCAGGGTTCATATTTTCCCTCCCATAATCAAGCTTTAATGTTTCTGTACAAAGCATCTAAGAGTTTTCCTGTAGTATCACATTTGTGTTCCCAGTAAAACAGGCCGCCATAACCGTTTTCAACAACGTATTTAGCCTTATTTGCAAGGGATTCTTCGTCGTCATAGGACAGAAAAGTGGAACCGTTAAAAAGATATGGCGCCATAGCCTCTTCATCCCAATAACGAACATAACCGTTTTTGTTAATATAATCTTTTTCAAGAGGTTCATAGTCCGGTCCGTAACCGCCGCCGTTCTTACATATCTGCAGAAGGCCATGGTTTCTGTCCGCAATATTTTCCCATTTTCTTGAATAAAAAGCACAACCCATAAGAAGTTTTTCTTTTGGAACACCCGCACTGTTAAAAAGCCTGAGGGCCTGGTCACAGCTGTTTGTAAAAACATCTCCGCGATTTGAGTAAAGTGCCGTATGGTGGCCTGCAAGCGCATGGAAACCGCACTTAAGGTCGTATGTCATAAGGCAGATATAATCCAGAATATTTGCAAGTTTATCCAGTTCTGTGCACTTTACATAATAAAGGTCTGCTCCCGCCGCTATGGTAAGCATTTTCTTTCCCGGAAGTTTGTCAAGTTCCTCGCTTATCGCCAGGCAAAGCAGGGTAAAATTTTCTCTGTCTTCAAGACAAACGTCGTAACCGTTTGAAGGAACGCATGGATATTCCCAGTCCAGATCTATTCCGTCAAGGCCCGTTTCTTCAACGAGCCTTGCCATATTTTCAGCTGTTTTTCTCCTGAGCCCTTCATCCTTGGCGCATACAGAAAAGGAATCTGCCTGTCCGCCTTCGGCAACAAAGGAAAGCAAAACCTTAATGTCCGGATTCCACTCACGAAACTTTGGCAACATTTTAACCTTTTCGTGGTTTGCCCCGGAAACACTTCCGTCCCTTCTAAGTCCGCCAAAGGCAATATTAATATGTGTTAATTTTTTTACATCTCTCTCTATTACGGGGCCGCTTCCTATGTATGCAAGCAGCCTTTTTTGTGCTTTGATATCTTTTGTCACTTCAGCCTCCGAATGCTACTTTATTCTAAACGTTTTAACCTCATACGGTTTAATTGTGAATGTGAAAGTATTACCGTCTACTTTTGCACTTCTTTCACAACCTTCCTCAACAAGGTTTGTTTCGGTAACATCCGTTAATTTATCTTTACATGTAACGGTAACCTGACTTCTTGTATTTTCTGTCTCGTAAAGACGTACAATAATGCCGTCACCGTCTTCTGCTCTCTTAATTGTTTCAAGAACAACATTTCTCTTATCCACACTCATAAATGAGCTTCTTTCCTCTGCAGGTGATGCAAGAACAGCCTTTGCAGGTATATTAAGGTTAAAGCTTTCCCATTCGGTACCTGCCTCCTGCCATGTTCCCATATGAGGGTAAATGGAATATGTAAAGAAATGTTCTCCTCTGTCCGCCTGTGGATCCGGTTCTGTACCGGACTTGATAAGTGTTAATGATAACTTTCCATCCAGTACGGAATGACCGTACTTACAATCGTTCATAATACTTACACCGTAGCCGCCTTCGGAAAGGTCTGCCCACTTATGTCCGCAGGACTCAAATCTTGCAACATCCCAGCTTGTATTCTTATGGATCTTCCTCTTAAGATTACCAAACTGTATATCAAAAGTTGCTTCATCTGTATGAACATCCACAGGGAAATGAACCTTCATAAGATGCTCGGAGAAGTTCCAGTTTACATATGTCTCAAAGTCTATTCTTCTTGTATTTGCATAGAAATGAATCTTCTGTTTTACAACGGTTTCCATAACGTGCCTTTCAATTTCAAGAGTTGCACGTACAGGGCCTTTCTCTGTCCATTCCATGCTTGTAACATCTGTTACAGGCCAGGACTTTTCTGTGTAGTAAACATCTATATCCCAGTTTGAGAAGCACATAGGCTTATCTTCATATATTCTGAGTTCGTTACCTATTGTTCCCTCTGTTAAAACCTCTCTGTTTGCCTCTTTGTCAAAAATAGATGCGAACTGGCCGCACTTATCAAGTTTTATTGTATAGAAAGGTGTTTCAATACTGTCCTTTTCAACTGTGAAAGGGGCGGAAACAGTTCCGGCAGGATTTGTTTCCTTGAGGGTTACATATCCTTTTGACGGAATGTCTTTAACGAATGCAATCGCTCCATTTGCTGTCTTCTGTACCGGGAATACATTCTTTCCATCTGTAAGAGCTTCTGCATTTGTAAGGTTTCCGAGTTCAACAATATCTTCTCTTTCTCTTCCCAAAGTGTTGTAAACCGTTACCGTATTTCCTGCAGGAAGGACCTTTGCTATTCTCTCTTTAAGAAGTTCTGTTATCTTTTTGGCAATAGCCTCATATTCCTCAGTGGTTACTTCATAAACTTCTTTGATTGCAGAACCCGGAAGAATATCATGGAACTGGTTACGAAGAATAGTCTCCCACATTTCGTCCATTTCCTTCTTTGGATACTCTACTCCAAGTTTTGCGGCAAGAGCGGAAATAAACTCGAGTTCCATCATTGCATACTCTGTTTTTCTGTTATATCTCTTGTTCTTGCCCTGAGAAGTATAGGTACCACGATGGTATTCGAAGTAAAGTTCTCCTACCCACTTTGGAAGTCTCTTGGAATCTTTAACTCTTGCTTCGAGCTCTTCAAAATACTGTCTTGAACCTACCTGACGCACCTTCGGAACGCCCTTTATGCCCTTTTCCATTCTCTTTGAAGTTTCAAGCATCTGTCTTGTAGGGCCGCCGCCTCCGTCTCCAAAGCCGTAGGAAACAAGAATATCATTGTTAATGTCCTTGTTCTGGTATCTTTCCCAGCCGCCCATTATTGCGTCCGGATGAAGCATTCCGTTGTAGGTTGTAAAGAAGTTGTTAATGCTCTGGCCAACGCCAAGTGTGGTAATAAGATGTGTAAACACCTTGGTACCGTCTATTCCTTCCCACATAAATGTGTCGAACGGGATCTTGTTAAACTGATTCCATGCAAGCTTTGTGGTCATAAAGTAATCTATTCCGCACTTCTTCATGATCTGAGGAAGGGCACCGCTGTATCCGAATACATCCGGAAGCCAGAGTATTCTGTTGTCTTTTCCGAATTCTTCTTTAAAGAATCTCTTTCCGTAAAGGAACTGTCTAACCAGGGATTCTCCGGATGTAAGATTGCAGTCTGCTTCTACCCACATTCCGCCTTCCGGCTCCCATCTTCCTTCTTTAATACGCTCTTTTATGCGGGCATATTCTTCCGGGTGTCTTTCCTTTACAAATTTGTAAAGCTGAGGCTGGCTGGACATAAAATGATAGTTTGGATATTCTTCCATAAGCTTTAAAACTGTTGCAAAGCTTCTGCAGGATTTCTGTCTTACCTGTGCGACTGTCCAAAGCCATGCAACGTCAATATGAGTATGTCCGATACAGCTTGCAATAACTTCGTCATAGCCTGTAAGTTCATCATAAAGATGCTTACCTATATATTCGGAGGCTTTCTTAACGGAAGCCTTGAAAGTGTCGCTCTTAGGATCTCTTAAATCCACAAGGTTAACGGTTTCGGTAAGAACCTCTTCTATCTCCAGACGAGGTCTGTCGTTTTCCTTCATTCTGTTAAGGCTCCAAAGAGGAACCTGAATGTCGTAATAAAGAGCCTGTGTCTCAGGGTTTATTACCAAAAGATCTGTTAAAAGGCGGAACTCATTGTGAAGAGTTCCTGTGTAGGACTGCATATCAATCTGCATTGTTGTGCCGCCCTTAGCCTTCTTTGTAAGAAGGATTTCGCGGTGATTAATGTCAAGTCCCTGCGTAACCTTTCCATCTATAAACACAAGAAACTGAGGGTTTCTTCCATCATCCCAGTCTTCAAGCTGTGTGCGGCAAAGGAACCAAACTTCCTTACCGTCCATACTTTCAGGAATCGTTACCTGAGCTCTGAACCAGTAATGTTTATCCGGTCCGTACCAGCGTTCCTTTTCGTTATCAAATGGTTTCCATTGTTCTTTAGCGGAATCAGCTTCTGCCACATCTATATAGCAGCCCTCTTTAACCTGCCATCCGCCTACATGCTCTTCAAGTTCGACCGAGTATCTTTTTAACTGGTCTGCAATTATTTGCGCCCTCTCTTTGGCAAACTTCATGGTCTTCTCCTTCTCACCGGCAATATAAGCCGGAATATAGTTTTCTGCCCTTTGTTTACTTTTGGAATACAAATATAACCTTCCATAAATACTTATACCCTATTTTACTTATAAAAGCAATGAAATTTAACCCCAAAATGTTAATTTTCTTTATTTTTAATAAACAAAAACGGGCGGAATTGTTAACAAATGTTAACAATTCCGCCCTTAATATTTCTTGTCTCAATTCTATAAGTAGAAAAAAATACTTTCTATTTCAGGCAAAGCCCTGTATTCTTCAAAATCCA
>JAILFQ010000151.1 GCA_024697505.1 Lachnospiraceae bacterium | reverse complement strand
CCATATCCGAAAGGATAAGCTACTGATTCGTCGTAATTTATAAATCCTTCATATGCCGCTGTTTCATAGTATCTGTATCCAACATAAATGCCTTCACAGTAATCTATGTAGTGGCAGTTTGTCATATCCGTATATGTCTTTGAACCAAGGATACCTGCATTGTAATATGTCGGATCCTTTGTAAAGTCCACAGCATATGTATCCGCAAGGCGTCCGGAAGGGTTTACGGTACCGGAAAGAGCCTGTGCAATGGATGTATTACCAACAAGGCCCGGAAGTCCGACCCACATGATGGCATCAATATTTGCATCATTCTTAATAGGAGCAACTTCCATAACGTTGGAAATATTAAGAAGAACTACAGTATTCTCAAAGTTATCTCCTACATAATCGATGAGTTCCTGCTCTTCTGCAGAGAATGAAAGATAGTCCAAAGGAAGGTCGTTTCCTTCTCCGCCTACACGTCCGATAACAATGATAGCTGTATCAGACCAGTTCTTTGCTCCGTCAAGAAGTTCCTTGCTGTAATCCTTGGATATGGATGCTTCATAGATAGACATATCCGTATTACCTACCGCAAGTCCGGCCTGACGGCTTTCCTTAAACTCCTTGTAGAAGTCTGCCAGTGGCTGGTAAATATCAAATCCTTCTGTCTTAAGGGCATCATAGAAGGTAATGGCGTTTGTTACATCTGCGGAACCCGAACCTGTTCCACCAAGTACCATACCGTGTGATGACCAACCAAAAACAGCCACCTTATTGTTCTTTGTTAAATCGATAGGGAGTGCATCGTTCTCATTTTTCATAAGAACAACCCCTTCAGCCTGAATTCTCAAGCTGACCTCTTTTGCGTTAGCTCTTGCTGCTTCTGCCCCTTCACCATCAAATGTTGCACCTGTATTACCTGTAAGGTAAATCTCGATCGTGTTGTAACTTTTTACAACAAAGTAATTCAGGGCGATGGTAAGTACCACAAGAAAAGCAAGTACCGGCACATTAATGCCTAAAAACTTACGATTACTCATGGCTTTTTTTGTCCTCATTTCTTTCATAATACCTCCTCATTTTAGTGTCATTAACTGACAAACAAAGTAACCTGTAAAAAGGCCCTTTGTATTCTTTTTTAGATTATCACTTTTTATAAATGCAAATTATTTATCAGGATAATCTGTTTATTTTAACGGATAAATTGAAATCCGAAAAAATCCTGTAAACCCGTGTTGTAAACCCTGTTATAATCCCAATTCTTTCAGGAAAGCCTTATCTTTCTTCCTGTTGCTGAAGAAACCGCCTATCACCTTTCCTATTCCTCTAAAGAAATGTCCGTTTACGGCTGTAAGCATTCCGTCCACCATATCCATGGAGATGGCTCCGCCGGTCATTTTTGCAATTCCTCTGAACGGCATATTAAAGACAAATAAGATATTAAGATCCGGCTGTCCCTTCTTTTCACTTTTTGCAAGCATATTTGCAAGGATCTTATAAGCAAATCTTGCAACAAGGCCTTTTGCGTAATACATCTGGCAAAGAGCATCATTTGGGCCAAGCTTTCCGCTCCACTTTCCGGAAGGGATTTCTCTTCCGAGAAGTTTTTCGTATTCGGAATCCTCAATGTTTGTAATGTTTCCTGTGTAGTAACTTGGAAGCACATTACGAAGGTCCTTAGGAACAGTGGTTCCTTCCACTTCAAATGATGCGGAAAGAACAATATCTTCCACGTTCTTGCCTACCATTATGCTGTAAGCGCCGCCTTCTGTTTCCCAGGAATTCTTTTCTGTATCCCAATATCTGAAAGTTTTGTCATCAAAAGGAATTTCCACCGTCTTTTCTTCCCCTGCCTTGAGGAAGGTCTTTGCAAAGCCTTTAAGCTCTTTCTTCGCTCTGTAGATTGCGGAATTCTCAAGTCCCACATAAAGCTGGCTTACTTCTGCACCATCAACGGTTCCGGCATTTCTTAAAGTAAAACTTACACCTGCTTTTGTAACCTTTAAATTGCTGTACTCAAACTGCGTATAAGAAAGTCCGAAGCCAAACGGGTATTTAACCTTTTTGTTTGCTGTATCGTAGTATCTGTAGCCTACAAAAAGACCCTCTCTGTACTCTGCATTTCTTTCTTTGCTTGGGAAATAAGCTGCGGTAGGAACCTCTTCATATGTATATGGCACTGTTTCCGAAAGTTTTCCGGATGGAGTTACCTTTCCGAGCAAAATATCTGCCATAGCCTCGCCTCCGGCCTGTCCGGAAAGATAACTGTGTAAAAGAGCCTTAAAATTATTTTCCCATTCCATTTCTATTGTTGCACCGGCGCTTATTACACCTACAAGGTTCGGGTTAGCTTTGGACAAAGCATTTATAAGATCTATCTGATTCTTTTCGATCTTCATATTTCTTCTGTCCATTCCTTCGGATTCGCTTATTTCGCAAAGACCGAAGTTTAAGATTACAAGATCCGCTTTTGCTGCAAGTTCACAAGCTTCTTTAACAAGTGCCTCGTCCGCAAGGCCGTCTCTTCTGTAACCCTTTGCAAATCCTACAAGATCGCCACCTGCCGCTTCAAAAGCATCAAGAAGATTTGAAACCTCGCATGCCGGATTAACCATGGAAGAACCTGCGCCCTGATAGCGTGGATTCTTAGCCATATCACCGATTATTGCAACTTTTGTTTCCTTTTTCACCGGAAGAATATTTTCATCATTCTTTAAGAGCACGGCACTTTGCTCAGCTACCTGCTTTGCAAGTGCGTGGTGTCCCTTAGCATCAAGTACTACATTCTTTCTTTCTGTTTCTTTAAGGGTAAGAACATAATCCACAAGGTCACCCACAACCTTATCCAAAACTTCTTCGGAAAGCCTTCCGCTCTTTACGGCGGCCACGATTTCTCTTGCGGATGAAAGGCCTGCAGCAGGCATTTCAAGAATAGAGCCGGCCTTAACGCCTTCAACGTGATCGTTTGATCCGCCCCAGTCTGTTACCACAACTCCGTCAAAGCCCCACTCATCTCTTAATATATCCTTAAGAAGGTGGACATTTTCGTTTGCATAGGTGCCGTTTACCCTGTTATAGCTGCTCATTATGGTTTTTGCCTTGCCTTCTTTAACGGCAATCTCAAAACCTGTGAGATAAATCTCGCGCAGCGTTCTTTCATCTATTACAGAATCGCTTGCCATACGTCTAAGCTCCTGGCTGTTAACAGCAAAGTGCTTTGGACAGGCCGCAACTCCCCTGCTCTGTATGCCCCTAACGTAGCCCGCAGCCATCTTACCGGAAAGGTAAGGATCTTCCGAGAAGTATTCAAAGTTACGTCCGCAAAGCGGATTTCTCTTTATGTTAAGTCCCGGTCCGAGAACAACATTTGCACCAAGAGCGGAAGCCTCGTCTCCGAGTGCTTCCCCTATCTTTTGTGCAATAGCTGTATCCCAGCTGTTCGCCACCGTAGCCGCTGTTGGGAAGCAGGTTGCCGGTTTTGACTCATTTATTCCGAGGTGGTCTCCCTCCTCGGCCTGTTTACGAATTCCATGAGGTCCATCCGAGAGAAATATCGATGGTATATTATGTTTTGGAAGATCTCTCGTTTCCCACACACTTTTTCCCGTTAAGAGAACCGCTTTTTCTTCCAGCGACAACTCCTTTATAATTTCTGCTCGTTTCATATCAGTAAACCTCCGATTATTATTTGTTAAAAATCACTGTTATCTGTAAAAAAAACCATGTAAGCTTAAACAGACGGGGCTCATACTTTGCCCCATAATATCTGCTTTAGTCTACATGGTAATCTTAGCATTCAATATACTGATTTATCCATAAACTAAAAGATGCTCAGTATCAACAAATAGTTTACGGTTTATTTTTAGTTTACGATTTATTTTAGTTTACAATTTATTTTTCCGCTTTTTTCGTCACTTTTACTTCATCCTTGCTTACTTCGACGCTTCTTTCCCTTAATGAAAAGTCCGAGCCCCTTAAAGAAGTGTCCGTTTATCATTAATAACCCGCCGTCCACCATGGTCATGTTGATCCTGCCGCCGGAGGTTTTTGCAAGCTTTCTGAAAGGAGTGTGGTAAACAAACATCATTAAGGAATTTGCCTTATCTCCCTTGCCGGTCCTTCTGTAATGCCTGTAGGCGTGCATAAGCATCTTGTAGGCAAACCTTGCAATAAATGATTTTGCGTATTCACACTGGGCAAAGCAGTTTTCGTAACCGAGAACTCTTGTTTTATCCCAGGAAGAAGCAGGCACTTTGCGGCCAAGAAGCCTTTCAAACTCTGCTTTGGAAACGCCTTTAACATTACCGGAAAAGTAAGAAGGAAGTTCTTTTTCCGAATATGGCCCACAACATGAGGCAACTTCTTTGTTTACAGCGTCATCTTTTCTTACGGTACCTTCTTTATTAACGGTGCCCGTAAGCCTTATATCTTCAGATGATGCGCCTATAAGCACTTCGTATTCGCCCTCTTCGGTTTCAAAGCGGCCCGTCTTGACGTTAAAATAGCGGAAGGTTTTGTCATCAAAAGGAATGTAAACCGTTTTTGTGCAACCGCAATTTACAAACACCTTTTCAAAACCCTTTAATTCCCTGTCCGGACGGAAAACTTTTTCGGATTTCTTTCTTATATACATCTGGGCGGTTTCCATACCGGCAAAGTCTCCGGTATTGGTAACGTCGAAGGTAACACTTCTGTCTGTTATCTTAAGATTTGAATACTCAAATTTTGTATAGCTGAGTCCAAAGCCGAAAGGAAATCTTACAGGCACATTGGCGCTTGAAAAATAACGGTAGCCTACAAAAAGTCCTTCTCTGTACTCTACGGTTAAATCTCCTCCCGGGAAATTCTCCGAAGAAGCGGTATCCTCGTATTTTAAAGGATAGGTTTCCGCAAGTTTTCCGGAAGGGTTAACGTCTCCGGAAATAACTCTTAAAACCGCTCTTGCTCCGGCCTGTCCAAAAAGATAGCCGTGTATTACCGCTTTTGTTTTTTCTATCCATGGCATTTCCACAGGAGAACCGCAGGAAAGAATAACAACTATATTTTTATTTACTTCATAAATTGCATTAAGAAGATCTGTCTGGTTTTCCGGAAGTCTCATACAGGTTCTGTCTATTCCCTGCGCTTCCGTCGTTTCGTCCACTCCAAGATAAAGAAGCACTGTATCCGCCTTCTTTGCAAGCTCGCAGGCTTTTCTTTTTAAATATGGATTTTTCTTTCCAAATCTTTCAAAGCCCTGTTCAAAACCTATATTACAAAGCCCGGACTCTTCCATACAATACATGGTGTGGTCAAGGATCGTAGGGTTTACCAATGATGAGCCTGCTCCCTGGTAGCGGGACTTTCTTGCAAAGTCTCCTATAACACAGACCTTACTTTCATGCTTAACCGGAAGTATTCTTTCTTCATTTCTTAAAAGTACAATAGATTCTTCTGCAACCTGCTGGGCAACTCTGTGGTGCTTTTCCACATCAAACTTTTCCGGAGCCCTGCTTATACACTTTTCCGTTCGAATTGCAAGTCTTATTACTCTATCTACACACTCGTCAAGTTTTTCAACAGCAAGTGTACCGTTTTCAACAGCCTTTATTATCTCATCCGCAACTTCTTTTCCGGACCCCGGCATATCCAGGTCTATGGTGTTGATAACTTCGTTAACGCGGTTGTTTGAACCGCCCCAGTCTGTAACCACCATGCCTTCATAGCCCCATTCATTACGGAGTATGTCTTTAACTACGTGCTCGTTTTCTCCCACATAGCTTCCGTTAACCTTATTGGAAGCGGCCATTATTGCTCCCGGGTTTCCTTCTTTAACCGCCATTTCAAACGGAGTAAGGTAGATTTCCCTAAGAGTTCTTTCGTCCACCTCCACATCCACAGACATTCTTCTTGTTTCCTGGTTGTTGGCGAGAAAATGCTTTACACAGGCGGAAACTCCCGCAGACTGAATTCCCCTTACATATGCTGCCGCCATCTTTCCGGCAAGATAAGGGTCTTCGGAGAAATACTCAAAATTTCTACCGCAAAGAGGGTTCCTTTTTATGTTTATACCGGGTCCCAAAAGAACATTAACCTTTTGGGCGGCTGCCTCTTCACCAAGATATTCTCCCAGCTTTTCACCAAGCTTTTCGTTCCAGCTGTTGGCAACGGTTGCTCCGGTAGGGAAACAGGTTGCAGGTATTCCCGGATTAAGTCCCATGGTATCTGCGGCAGCTTCCTGTCTTCTTACGCCATGAGGACCGTCCGCAAGGAACATAGAGGCAATTCCAAGGCGTTCTACTCCTCTTGTTTCCCAGAAATCTTTTCCGGAAACCAGCTCTGCTTTTTCTTCAATTGTAAGCTGATCTACAAGTTCTTTATATTTCATTCTTATCCTTTACCTTGTTTTAATGCTTGTTCCCTCTAAGTATTCCTCAAACATGGACACCTTTTTGGAATCGTAATCGTTCTTTCTTTTAATGATATAAATATTTGCAGGTATCTCTTCTTCAAGCTCTATAATCTTACATTTTTCGTCTTCGTTTGCAGCTTCC
This sequence comes from Lachnospiraceae bacterium, assembly GCA_024697505.1. Classification (GTDB taxonomy): domain Bacteria; phylum Bacillota; class Clostridia; order Lachnospirales; family Lachnospiraceae; genus JAILFQ01. The sequence goes on along the minus strand of JAILFQ010000151.1, from coordinate 8,991 downwards.
GTTATGGAATCCGTAATAAGTATATAGTCTTTTTCTCTGCAGAGTTTTCTTGCGGTAACAACACTGTCTATAACGTAGACAACTTCCGGCTCCGAGCCGAGTTCCATGCATTTTTCCACAAACTTATGCTGGCGCCCGGCTTCTTCGCTTATTAAAACCACTTTCCTGCCGTTTAACTCAGAAAGAGAAATCCTTTCTCTTCCGGCAATGGGGTGGTCTTTTCCTACCAAAGCTACCATCCGCCCGGTCATAATAGGCTCATAGGTATAGTGCTCGTGGCCTTCGTGTCCCATAACAATAGCCAGGTCATACTCGTCCTGCAAAAGAGTTGCAATAGGAGTTTCGTTAGGAAACTCTTTCAGTTTCATTTGAACATTGTTGTACTTTTCTGAAAACCCAAACAGCACATCAGCAGGAACCGCTGTGGTTGCGTTAAAGGTGGCAGAAATATTCAAAACACTCTTTTTGCCGTCTATTATGCTTAATTCTTTTTTAAGATCATTTATGAGGTATATAAGGTGTGTGGCTCTGGCATACAAAATCTCACTTTGCTCCGTTGCCTCCATACCCTGAGGCGTACGTTCAAAGAGTTCTACTTCCAACTCCTCCTCAAGCCCTTTAATAATTTTAGACAAGCCCTGAGGGGAAATATAAAGTTCCTTTGCTGCAGCCGTTATGCTTTTTTTCTCATATACGGTCATAAAATATTGAAGTTCTTTTGTATCCATAAAAAAACCTTCAAAAGCAGGGTTACCCCGCCTTGCCCTTCTTAAATAAAGATTAAACGCAAACCTCCGTAAAGTCAAACAAATATATCACACTTTCTTGAAGCGGGCCGTTTCATCATTAAGTGCGGTTACGGTTTCTCCGTTTGCTACTGCTTCGGAATTGATCTTTTCCACAGAAATGTGGAGTTCGTTTGCCGCTTCTGTTGAAGTTATAATAGAATTCACACTGCTTTCCACAGCAAGATTGATTCTGTTTACGCCTTCAGCAAGATCGGAAGCGGCGCTTTTAAGCTTTCCTGCATTTCCGGAGAACTTCATAAATATGTCTTCAATATCTTTAATGCGGTCTCTGGTATCATCTGCGGTGTCCGCAAAGTTTTCGTAATCCTTAAGCACACTTCCCGTAACAAAAGCAAGAAGTTCTTTGGCATTTTCCGCAAGTTCGTATACGCTTCCAAGCACAATTTCGTTGGTCTCCTGTATGTTTGTTGCGGTATTCTTTGTGTTTTCGGAGAGTTCCTGTATCTGTCTTGCAACAACGGCAAAGCTTCTTCCGGCGTCTCCGGCTCTTGCAGCCTCTATGGAGGCGTTAAGGGCAAGAAGATTTGTTTTTGCGGAAATGGCAAGAATATTACCTGTGAGTTCTTCTATCTTTTTAACAGATTCACTCTTTGCAATGGAAGCCTCCATCTTTTCGCTTATTTCCTTAACGGTGCCTTCCGCTTTATTTCTGTTTTCGAAGGAATCTTCTCTTGTTTTGTTGGCTTTTTCAAGAACTTCCTCTATTCTTGTAATATTATCTTCGCAAAGTTCGCTCATGGACTGGGCTTCGTTATTTACTCCGCCTGCAACAGCATCAATGTTTTGAAGAGTTGCTCCTATTTCTTCCATATTTGCGGAAACTTCGCTTAAGTTGTCGGAAATATCTCCGGAAGATTTTTCGCAACCGGCTATGTTACCGTTCATATTATTTGTAACTTCGTTAATAGATACAGCTCCTTTCTTAATTGAAAGGATCACCTTTTGAAGTTCGGAAAGGAAAGTGTTTATTGCCGCGGAAATGTGGCCTATTTCATCCTCACCGCCGGCATTTATCCTTATTGTCAGATCTCCGTTTCCGCTCTTTAAGTCTTTTGTTACCTCCGCAAGAGTTTTATCTACGGTTTTAAGCGGATTTACTATGGTTTTAAGGCAAACCACAAAAGAGCCTACGGCGCACACAGCAAAAACCACCGCCACAACAATTGTTATTACGGTTGCTCTTGTAACTCTGCTGCCGATAAGGGCTGTTTCGTGGCTTGCGCAGGAAGTAAATACTTCCTCAAATTTCTCTGCGGCAGCCTTCATTTCTTCTTCTGCGGAAAGGAGGTCCGCATACTTTGCAGATATGTCGGCTGTACCGCTTGCACTAAATAAGGCTCTTGCCGAATTAAAGTATTTTTTCTGAGTTTCATAGTAAGGCTTATAAGCATCCAATAAAGTGGAGCTCATTGCCTTTTCCGAAAATATCTCACAATCCTTGTAAAGGGCTTCAACTTCTTTCAAGCCCGTAGCAATCTGCGTTTCTGCATCTGTAACGGTGATTGCGGAGTTTAAAAGGTCTGTGGCATTTTTATTAATATCATTTACCTTTTCCGAGATGGAAAGTCTTCCTGTCTGAATGTTCATGCATGATTCTGCAACGAGATCCGCCGAAAGCTCTACCTGGTCGTTAGTTACGGCGCTCATGGAAATATTGACTACATAGATTAGTGTAAGGACCACCAGAATGGTAATAATCCTTGCTGAAACTGTTTTTTTCATTTATCCTTCCTCCAATAGATAGACTTACCCCGGGGCATAGTAACCCCATGGTTATAGAATACGACCGGAGACGGTCCAAGCACCATCAACTAAAAGGAAAGGCCTATAAAAAAAACGTTTATACGAGAACATACATTAAATAAATCATCAAAATAGTAAATGATACTTGCAATCCGATGGTGTAGTGTTTTTCTGCCCGGTAGTTTTCCAAAACCACTACACCTTTGAAGAAAGTTTCCTTTGTGTAGTGCTTTTCTGCCCGGTAGCTTCCCAAAACCACTACACTTTCAATGAAAGCTTCCTTTGTGTAGTGCTTTTCTACCCGGAAGCTTTCCAAAACCACTACACTTTTGAAGAAAGCTTCATTTGTGTAGTGTTTTTCTGCCCGGAAGCTCTCCAAAACCACTACACTTTTGAAGAAAGCTTCCTTTGTGTAGTGCTTTTCTGCCCGGTAGCTCTCCAAAACCACTACACTTTTGAAGAAAGCTTCCTTTGTGTAGTGCTTTTCTGCCCGGTAGCTTTCCAAAACCACTACACTCCGGCCAATAGCTTCAATATTGTAGTGCTTTCCCGCCCGGGTATCCCCATTTATTTTTAAAAGAAGAAGGAGCCACCACACAACACAGTATGGCAGCTCCTCTTCTAAACATTTCTCTTACTAAAGGAAGTGATATAAGCTTTTTAAATTACTCCTTCTTACCTTACTCTTTCCTTCCGGCTCTGAAAGATAAATAGATGCCATATCTTTCTTTGTACTGACTGTAGTGAGTTACATATGTAAGATGTGAGTCGCAGTTTAAGAGACTAAATGACAATTTGTCATTGTCTTTATCTCTTACAAGGTATTTATTAATGTCTTTAATATACTCTTTTACAGTAGGCTTGTACACCACCACTTCTTCGCAACCTGATGGAATATAGGAAGCCTTTATTACCTGCTTTGCGGGAATAGTAACTATAACTCCCGTTTCCGAAGTTTCCATATCTTCGCTTCCAAGCAGGGCAGAAAGCACAACAGGGCCATACTTAAATGCATATGTATCTTCCGAATCCGGGAGCGAATACGCCCGGACCTCCATAGGAAGTTTAATGTCGATCGTAAATCCTTTTTTGTACTCTCCGCTGAGCATTGCATATCCGTTTGATCTTTCCGGGCTTCCCAAGCCTCCCGAACTTATCTTTCTATAGGTAACTGACTTTTCGTTAATTTCAAATTCTGCTTCTCCTGCAAGCCAGTCCGGAAGCCGGAAAGCCAATTTCCCGGTATAGTCTTTTTTAAATTCAAAGTGTACCGTATTCCCGAATGGTATGTCGGACCTTTGCTCAATCTCAATGCCATATGCACAAAGAGAGGAAGAAACATAACGGTTTATGATCAACATATCGTTTTTCTTAAAATAAAAGCTCTCCTGGAGTTTGGAGAAGTTCTCCATGCCCGTTCCCGTGCAGCACCAAAAGCGGGTATACCTGTCCGAATACACCTTAAAATAGCCGCTTGCCATGGGCTGAAAATAGGTTGTCATTCCGGTCTCCGGATTTTGAGAAGACATAATGGAATTTACCTGGGCATTTTCCATATAGTCCGCATATTTTCCATCTCCGCTTATCTCGTAAAGAAGCTTTGTAAGTTTAAGCATATTGTAAACGTTACAGGTTTCGTTATTGCAATTGGTTCTTTCTTTGTTTAATATACCGTCCCTGCCGAAGTGTTCCCACTCGGAATTTCCACCGGTAATATAAGTATGGTTCCTTGTAACAGTATTCCAAAAAGCCTTTGCATATTCAAGATACTTTTTTTCTCCCGTTACCACATATCTTTTAAGTGCCCCCATAAACTTTGGAATGGTTGTATTTGCATGTATATCGTTTAATACATCGTCTCCATCCTTTGCCTTAAATACTCTCTCAAACAAAGACTCCTCGTCAAAAGCGTGGGCGGCCTTTAAATGCTCCTTTTTCCCGGTTAAAAGGAAGGTATCATAAAGTACATCGTTCATACCGCCGTACTCAATATTTAATACTTTTCTTGCAGTCTCTTCGCTCCATCTTTCCGTACGCTCATAAACCCAGTCTGCAAGAAGTCCAAGGGTTTTAAGGGCTGTTTTTGCAAGGCCTGATGCCTCTTCTTCAAACCCTTTTACAATCTCAATATTTGCTGCCGCAACAAGTCCTTCAAATATTTTATGCATGGTATACCATGGCACCCAGGCTTCTTTTTCAATATTTGCCTTGCTTATTTCCACATTGTCAAATTGCTTTTCTATATTGTCTTTATCTATTACGGTAGCACCGAATATAAAACCGGTGCCGGTTTTTGCCTGACAGTCTCTGAGTCCGTATGTCAATTCCTTTAAAAGTCCCAAAAGAATTTTTTTATCTTCCTTCCCGGAATTTGCTGACGAAAAGGCATTAGATAAAGCTGCCATATAATGACCCATGGTATGTCCGCCGATAAGGGAGTCTTCCCACCCCTCATATCTTTTCTTCCCCTTCATATCCAGTCCCGCGGTTTCTCTAAAGCCTGCCAGAAGCCTGTCTGTGTCAAAACTTTTAAGATAATCTGTTTCCTTTTCAAAGGCGTTTATATAGGTCTTATCAAGCAAAGTAACCTTGCTTAACGGAAACGCCTTAAGACCTGCCATATCGTATTTAAGATTTCCCATTTACGGATCCTCCCCATTTCGCACAAAAAGTCATGTATTTAACTCTTCACTTTAATACTATAACCTCCTATTTTACTTTATGGAATTCCTAAAAGTTGCATTAGGTGTAAAAAGGTTATATAATCGATTAAACACCTTTGTTTTAGGTGTGAATTTTATCCTACACTTACAAAAGGAGCCTTTCATGTCCATATATTCCTTCAACCCAAAACTTGATTATACCTATCATTGGAGCGGAAAGTTTATTGCTCCCGGAGAAGACTGGATACATTTAACAAGAGACCTTAAAGATTACGAACTTATGGTGGTTACCGAAGGCACCCTTTACATTGCTTCGGACAGGGCTGAATTCGCGGTTTGCAAGGGGGAGTACCTTCTTATGCCCCCCACTTCATTTCAGCATGGTTACAAGTCTTCGGATTGCTCCTTTTACTGGCTGCACTTTTCTTACAATAATGATAAAAATGACCACACCTCCTATGAAGGCGGAGGCGGAGACGCCGTTTACAAAGATTATGTAACAAGCATTTCCGAAAAGAAGATGACAAATTCATTAATTATCCCGGAGACAAAAAGTCTTCCTCACCCGGACAGACTTATTGTGCTTATGAAACAGCTTCAGGACAGCGACATGCGCTATAAAAACGCAGATTTAAACTCTGCTCTTGCAAAAGCCATTCTCCTGGAGCTTTCCATGCAGCTTTCCCTAAGCGAAAGCAATAAGATCGTTCTCTCGCGAAGGCAAACCTTTGAAGATATATGCGACTACATTTCCTGGCACATAGGGGACTCCCTGACAGTTGCAGGAATTGCGGATTATTTCGGCTATAACAAAAAATACCTGACCACCTTTTTCAAGGCAAGATCAGGCATTTCATTAAAACAATATATTCTTTCTCTTAAAATGGAGAGGGCCGCCAAGATCCTTTCGGAAAGTGCCACTCCCGTCTCCAGGATTGCTTACAGTTTAGGCTTTTCGGACAACCACAATTTTTCCAACGCCTTTAAAAAAGTTAAGGGTCTGTCTCCCACAGAGTACAGAAATACGTACAACACCCACAACTTTTTTATAAAATGATAAGCGTAAAACCTATACCGAAAAGCGTTTTATAAGGTTCATCAAACCTTTATTTCTGCTTTAATCCCAAGCAGGTCTTTGTTTTCTTCAAGAATAGGATTTATAACTTCCTTAAGGAACTCTTCCACCTGTTCTTTGGATCTTCCCACATATCTGGAAGGCTCCATAAGGGCCTTAAGTTCATCCAATGATAAGTTAAAAGCAGGGTCTGCAGCAATAAGTTCAAGAAGGTTATTGTCTTTACCCTCTACCTTTACGTTCTTTCCGGCTTCCATGGAAAGCTGTCTTATCTTCTCGTGAAGTTCCTGACGGTCTCCGCCTGCTTTAACCGCATCCATCATTATATTTTCCGTAGCCATAAAAGGAAGCTCTGCCATCATGTGCTTTTCTATTACCTTAGGGTAAACCACAAGGCCGTCCACAACATTAAGGTAAAGGTCTAAGATTCCGTCTATAGCAAGGAAGGCTTCCGGTACGGAAAGGCGCTTGTTAGCGGAATCGTCCAGAGTTCTTTCAAACCACTGGGTTGCGGAAGTAATTGCAGGGTTAAGAGCGTCTACCATTACGTAACGGCAAAGGGAAGCAATCCTTTCGCTTCTCATAGGGTTTCTCTTATATGCCATTGCGGAAGAACCTATCTGGTTCTTTTCAAAAGGCTCCTCCACTTCCTTTAAATGCTGTAAAAGTCTTATATCATTTGAGAATTTGTGAGCGCTTGCCGCTATTCCCGCAAGTACGTTTACAACTCTTGTATCCGTTTTTCTGGAATATGTCTGGCCGGAAACAGGAAAACATGATGAAAAGCCCATCTTCTTTGCTATCTTTCTGTCCAGTTCTCTAACCTTTTCATGGTCTCCGTCAAAGAGTTCCAAAAAGCTTGCCTGGGTTCCTGTGGTTCCCTTGGAACCAAGAAGCGCCATAGAATCTATTACATAGTCAAGGTCGTCAAGATCAAGTTTAAGTTCCATCATCCAAAGGGTGGCACGCTTACCAACCGTTGTAGGCTGGGCAGGCTGGAAATGAGTAAATGCAAGTGTAGGCTGTGCCTTTTCTTTTTCTGCAAACTTTGCAAGCTCGGCAAGAACGTTTATCAGTTTCTTTCTTACAAGCTTTAAAGCTTCCGTCATAACAATGATATCTGTATTGTCACCAACGTAGCAGGAGGTTGCCCCAAGGTGAATTATTCCCTTTGCGTTAGGGCACTGCACGCCGTATGCATACACATGGGACATAACATCATGGCGCACAAGGGCTTCTCTTTCCTTTGCCACATCAAAATTTATATCTTCTGCATGGGCTTTAAGCTCTGCAATCTGTTCCTCGGTAATATTAAGCCCCAGCTCGTGCTCTGCCTCCGCAAGAGCTATCCAAAGCTTTCTCCAGGTACGGAATTTCTTCTCCGGAGAGAAAATATACTGCATTTCGGCGCTTGCATAACGTTCCGAAAGAGGACTTGTGTACTTATCGTATGCCATGTTAATTCTCCTTTATCTTTCTCCGCGTATATCTGTTTTTGGCGGCTCTATCGGGTATTTTCCCGAAAAGCACGCATCACAGAAGCCGCATTTATTGGTAAGAAGCTCTGAAAGCCTTGTTACATCCAAAAATCCCAAAGAATCCGCATTTATCATTTTGCAGATGTCTTCTACGGAATGATCGTGGGCAATAAGCTGCTCGCTGTCCGGAATGTCCGTTCCGAAGTAACAAGGATATTCAAAAGGCGGTGCGCTTATTCTTACATGCACTTCCTTTGCTCCTGCCTTTTTAAGCATTTTAACAATCCTGGCGCAGGTTGTACCGCGCACTATGGAATCGTCTATCATTACTATTCTTTTGCCCTTTACCACGTCTGTAATGGCATTAAGTTTAATTCTTACGCCGGCTTCTCTGGAAGACTGCTTAGGCTTGATAAAGGTTCTTCCTACATAGCTGTTCTTTACAAAGGCCATTCCGTAAGGAATTCCCGACTCCATTGCATAGCCCATTGCAGCAACGGTTCCGGAATCCGGAACGCCTACAACAAGGTCTGCTTCTGCCGGATGTGTCTGGGCAAGAATACGGCCCGCCATAATTCTGGAATTGTAAATACCTGTTCCGTCTATATGGGAATCCGGTCTGGCAAAATATATATTTTCAAAAATGCATCTCGCCTGCTTTTTCTGGCACAGGGATTTGTCCGAAAGAACAGTGCCGTCTTTTAATACGGTTACTATTTCTCCCGGCTCCACATCTCTTATAAAAGTTGCATCCACTGCGTCAAGGGCGCAGCTTTCGGAAGCAAAATAATATGTATCTTTTCTTTTTCCAAGGCAAAGAGGTCTGAAGCCAAATGGGTCTCTTACACCTATTAATTTGCGGGGGCTGGATATTACAAGGGAATATGCGCCCTTGATCTTTGCCATGGCATTCTTGACCGCCCCTTCCACAGAAGCTGTTTTTAAACGCTCTCTGGCAATAAGATAAGCAATTACCTCGGAATCTATGGTAGTCTGGAAGATTGCCCCTGTATAAGCAAGCTCGTCTCTGAGTTCAAGTGCATTTATAAGATTTCCGTTGTGAGCAAGGGAAAGAGTTCCCTTAACGTAATTGATCACAAGAGGCTGCGTGTTTTCTCTTATACTTGCTCCGGCTGTTGAATACCTTACATGGCCAACACCTATGTTTCCTTTAAGACCTTCCAGCTTTGCAGGTGTAAAAACCTCGTTTACAAGGCCCATAT
>JAILFQ010000088.1 GCA_024697505.1 Lachnospiraceae bacterium | reverse complement strand
TCCTCTCCCTCCCTACGCTGTGTATAACATCGGCGGCGGTCAGCCCGAGAACCTCCTGGACTACGTCTCCACCCTTCAGGAAGAGCTGGTCCGCGCAGGCGTCCTCCCCGAGGATTACGACTTCGAAGGCCATCGCGAGCTAGTGGGCATGCAGGCAGGCGACGTTCCCGTTACCTACGCCGACTCCGCCGCGCTGGAGCGCGACTATGGCTTCACCCCCAAGATCGGCATCCGCGAAGGCCTCCGCAACTTCGCGCAGTGGTATAAAGAATACTATAAATAAAGTATAGGTGCGCTTCTCACGAGAGGCGCACCTTTTTTGAACCTTTGGGGACGGGGTTAGGGGTTCATTTTCCCCTTGTTTTTTTCCTATTTTCGTTATATCATACACTTGTCGTTATATTCAACAAAAATACCAGATTTTTCGTTTTTATCACAACTTTTTGTTAAATTTAACGCAAAAATACACCCCCAACAGAAAGGAGCTTTATATTATGAATGATTGGTTTGCTCTAGGATTGCTTGATTACATCAATCCCATTTGCTACACCGCTTTTACGATCATCGGTTTCTTTTATTTTCGCAAGATCATGCGCCCCGCCTTCTTCTATATCTACTTTGTGGGTGCGATCATATCTTTGATCGGCGGCTTCTTTATCCCCACCATCAAAACTCTTATCGGCCTCGGTGTACTTGAATGGGGTCTTCCGGTAAGCAAAGTTATCATAGCCAATACCGGCTTTTTAATCAGCGGGCCCACCCTTTTTATCGGAACGCTTAAACCTCTTCGCAAGGAGTCCCCAAACAATAATGTGACCCTGAACAGCTTCGGCCTGTTGGCAGTGGATCTGGCTTTTTTGAATAAATTTATCGTGGGCTTCGGCGCTCTGGGAATGATCATGATATATGTAACATGCGGCAAGCTGGCCATCGAAAAAAAGCGCTATTACGCGCTTATCACCCTGTTCATATCTCTTTGCGGCACTTTATTTGAATCCGTTTATTCCAACAGCGGAACAGACCTAAATTCAACCGCTGTACACCTGGTTATCGAAGTCGGAGCCGTTATTACACATTTGATGCTTGTCCTCAGTGCCTATCTCCTCTTCATATATAAAGCCAAGAAACAGGCCAAAGAAAGCTGAATTAAAACATAGGGTGCGCTTCGTGAGAAGCGCACCTTTTTTTGAACCTCTAACCCCGTCCCCAAAGGTTCCCCAAAGGTTCATTTATAAAAAATAGAGCCAAAAATGCAACGTCCCCTCCGGCCCTCTCTTGACTCTTACCTTTTATAATGCTACTCTATATAATGTATTTTGGTGTTAGAAAAAAGCACTTCTACCACAAATAGACTTAAAATAGTTTCTAAAAAATGGGGCCTTTTTATGAAAAGAGTTATTACCTACAGAGCCTTCGATCTCTTATCTCTTACATTACGGTCACATAAAGCTCTTAAGGCGCACGAAAGAACAGGGAGCTCGCCTTATTGTTACGCTCTCCTCAGACGAATTTAATTAGAACAGTAAGCCAAAAAACGTTACAAAAGTGAGGGTACTTCTTTTATGGCAAATCAAAAGGGAATTGGGAAACTTGTAGATCCATATTGGAAAGCAAGATTTAAATATGCGAAATATCTGAAAAAAGCCTCGCTTGATGAAAAAGCAGTGCTTTTTGAGTCTCTGCAAGGAAAAGAATTTAACGGAATGATCTTCTATATTCTCAAATATATGGCATATTCAGAAGAATATAAAGACTTTCTCAATGCGGAAGTTTCTTTGAGCTTATTGCCCTTGCTTTTTGGGTGCTGACCGGCTTTCCGCATTATAGACCCGGTAAGGGAATTCTTGCAGGAGTATTTGCAAGGAATACCCAAAGGATCTTTGGCAGCTTACGAATAGACAGTGCAGTTCATTTTACCGGCTATGCCAGAGAAATGATAGGTACTTTGGCAGAGCTCTCCTGCCAAAAAACAATTTTTGTACATTCAGATATGGCGAATGAAATAAAGGTAAGAAAAAATATCAGCTCAAGCTTTTTGTCTGAAGTATACGGGAAATACGATAATGTAGCCGTTATATCAGAGGACCTTGCAGAAATAACACGTGGTTTTAATCCCCGTGCTAATATTGTTACCTGCCATAATCTCATGGACCTTAAAGCAATAATTAAATAAGGCGAGGAAGATGTTTAAAAACTTTTCCGATTATGAGAAGTATGAATGTCAATCAAAAAGTGAGCCATTGTGGGTAAGATCATATCTTTGCTCGACGGCTCCACACTTTTTTATCGGAGCCCTTAAACCCCTTCGCCAAAGCTTCATGGCACATTCCTGCAGTAAGCTTTACAACATCCCTTTCACGAGTCTTCGCTTTTTCACAGTCTACGACCCTGCAGGAAGACCGAACGTGTTCTACTTCATCACTACCCAAAAGCTGGTCGAAGGAAAAAGCATACAGTTATTCAACTACAGAAACATGCGCCGCGACTTTACCTGCATCTATGACATCATCGAAGGCCTCTGCAACTTTGCACAGTGGTATAAAGAATACTATAAGTTACAGTTCAGACGTCACCTTGAACTTAAAGAGCCGATAGAGTAGACTTTTTTCATCAAGTCGCTCTATCGGCCTTTTGTCTGTCGAAGATCTTCGATACGCTGTCATATATGCCCGAGTCTGACTCTTTTCGCATCGACAGCAGC
>JAILFQ010000195.1 GCA_024697505.1 Lachnospiraceae bacterium | reverse complement strand
AGACTAACGGCATAAGCATAAAAAGGAGCAAAAAATGGACACTAAAGATAAAAATATAAACGACAATACCAACAATTTGAATATAGACATAGAAACGTTTAATAACGCAAGAAAAGAGAGTTCTGTAAAAGTACGTAAAGTACGAACCGCGGAGGAGAAGAAGTCGCACGTACTCTTCTCTCTCCTGGCGGTTATTACAATTTGCCTTGTGGCAAATGTAACCCTTACAAGCCTTCTTTTAATTAAAGGAGGCTTTGGAAACGGGGGCGCAAATGATGTATACGGAAATTACGAAGACAAAGAAAATGTATATGGCGAAACAAGAGAGAACGATGTAATAATCGCCGACGAATACACGATCCGCTCCACCACAGCCATTTCCGATGCCTACAAAACCGGGGATGTTTCCAAGCTTTCAAAAAGAGATAAAGAAACCCTTCAGCTTGCAAGCCTTGTGCTGGACGAGATCATTAAAGACGGAATGACAGATTTTGAAAAAGAAAAAGCCGTCTACGAATGGATGGTAACCAATCTTTCAAACGATAACGGCGCTTTTTCCGTAATTCCTACCACAAGCGCAGATGCAGGAACACCTTACGGAGTTCTTAAAAGCCACTGCGGTGTATGCGTAGGTTATGCAACCACTTTCAGACTTTTTATGGAAATGATGAACATTCCTTGCATGGTAGAGCACAACACAGAATGCTATCATTCCTGGAACCTTGTAAAGCTCGGAGACAACTGGTATATAACAGACATTTATTCGGACATGGGAAAAGCCAACTACGCTCATTTCAACATTACAGACACCATGTATTCCGACTATGAAACCTGGGACAAAAGCTTTTTCCCGGCAGCCACAAGTTTTGAATACAACTACTCTTTCATGAACGCAAAAGATTCCAAAGATGTCTTTGCTCTTCCGGGAATAATAAGAAAAGCCCTGGACGAAAAAGAAAGCTTTATTTCCATAAAGTACTCCGGAAAGAACGCTGATAAAGATATGGTAATGGGAATCACAATGCTGGATACCATTTCTCCAAAACTTTACAACACCGATAATTACGGAGAAGTTTACATAGAGTACTCATCCACACAGGTGGATGAAGACACCAACCTCTTAACAATAAATATCAACCGACCTGAAAAGGAAGAAGATCCGGCTTATACAGAAGACACCATAAGCGAAGAAAACCTGCAAAAAATGCAGGATGCTGTTGATGCGGCATTTGGCGACCTTGTTTCAACAGCACCTTCCTATGAAGACTTGTGGGATGATTATGAGGAGGGCAAAGAATGAAAAATATTGAAGACGCAAGGGAATTTCACATGAACAGATCTGTTCTTTATTCATTGGTACTTCTTTTAATGCTTGGTTTGATCTTCTCTCTTACCGGATGCGGCAGCAAAAACAGCGTAAGTCTTGCCTCTCTGGAAAAGGACATGCTTGCCGCAGACACTTCCCTTCCGGAAATGAAAACTGTAAACAACAAGTCGGAAGATGCCGAAGGGCTCTTTTCTTACCTTTCGGATACAGCTTACAAAAAGATAGATGCTTTCTTTCTCTCCTATTCCGCAGAAGGTCTTGCAGACGAAATTGCTGTGGTCAGAGTAAAAAAAGCAAATGATGTTACCGAAGTAGCCGATTCCTTAAACACACACATAGAAAACAGGAAAAACCTATTCCGCTCTTATAACAAGGATCAACTTGAGAGAGCGGAAAAGGCGGTCCTGTTTACAAACGGAAAAGATGTTGTACTCATAATAAGTGACAATCCGTCTCTTGTTAAAGGAGCTTACGAAAAAGCAAAAACGGAGTAGACATGGTATTCTCAAGCATTTTGTTTTTATGTATTTTTTTGCCTATAACGATCGTTTTATATTACACACTGCCAAAGCAGTGTAAAAATGCGGTCTTACTTTTTTCCAGCCTTATTTTTTATGCATGGGGAGAACCGAAATATGTTCTCCTCATGATACTTTCCATTTCAGCAAACTACCTTTTCGGTATTCTGATGGAAAAAGGCCGAAGGAAGGCAGTTCTTGTTACTGCTGTTGTTTTCAACCTTGGTCTGCTTGCCTTCTTTAAATACACAGACTTTTTTATTATTAACATAAACAACCTAACGGGAGCAGACATCCTGCTTTTAAAGCTCGCTCTGCCTATAGGAATATCTTTTTATACCTTTCAGACACTTTCCTATGTAATAGATGTCTATAAAGGAAAAGTCTCTCCCCAAAGAAACATTGCAGCTTTTGGAATGTACATAAGCTTCTTTCCACAGCTTATTGCAGGCCCCATCGTTAGATATTCGGATATAGAAGGCAGTTTAAAAAGCAGAAACGAAAGTGCCGAAAACTTCTTTAACGGAATGATGCGTTTCTCCTGTGGTCTTGCAAAGAAAGTGCTCCTCGCCAACAGCATCGGCCTGCTTTTTGACGAGATTTATTCCGGCGGCCGGGCAGACGCTTTAACATCGTTTATCGGAGCGCTGGCCTTTACCTTCCAGATCTACTACGACTTTTCCGGATACTCGGATATGGCAATAGGTCTTGGAAAGATGTTTAGTTTTACCTTTCCGGAAAACTTTAACCACCCATATGAAGCAGAAAGCATTACAGAATTCTGGAGAAGGTGGCATATAAGCTTAGGAAGCTGGTTTAGAGAATACGTATACATACCTCTTGGCGGAAACAGGCTCGGAAAGGGCAGACAGATACTCAATCTTTTGATCGTATGGGCTCTTACGGGTTTCTGGCATGGAGCAAACTGGAACTTCCTTATATGGGGGCTCTTTTACTTTGTTCTTTTACTTGCGGAAAAGCTCTTCCTGCTAAAAGCCATGAAAAAGTGCCCTAAAGTTTTAAAACACGCATACACTCTCTTCTTTGTCCTGCTGGGATGGGTAATATTTGCCTGCGACAAAGAGAGTTTTCCGTTTACGGAATATATAAAATGCCTCTTCGGAGCAAATGGCTTTATTTCCGAAGACAGCCTTTACTATTTAAACAACTACCTGCCTCTTTTCGTAATCTTAACAATAGGGGCAACTTCTCTTCCCGCAAAGATCGGGAAGAAAATTAAAGGTCTTCTTGAAAAAGAAGACTGTAATTGCGGCATCAACGGCAGGAGTATGGCAGCTCTTACGGGTAATTTTAAAAATAAAAAAAATTCCACTACGACGACACTTACCCGTAAAAGAAGCTTTCTCCTTGCCTTATGCATAATCTACACTTGTACTATGATAGGGTTTTCAATTGTTTTCCTCTTGGGAGACACCTACAACCCCTTTTTGTATTTTAGATTTTAGGAGGAAATTATGAATAGAATCCGGTTAATTTCAGGTCTTGCCATAACTGTTCTCCTGCTCTTTTTGGGGCTTGCATCTTTACTTGCACCACAAAAAGACTATTCCGAAAACGAAAACCGAAACCTGGCCTCTTTTCCCAAAATTTCACTTTCCGGACTTGCGGACGGAAGTTTTATGAAAGGCCTGGAATGCGCCATTACAGACCATTTCCCTTTAAGAGAAAAGCTGGTTCTTACAAGAAACCGTATTAAAATGGCCCTCGGCCACAAAGATATTGGCGGTGCATACATAGGAAAAAACGGATATCTTTTTGAAAAAGTAACCGAGAAAGATATAAATACAGACCTTTACAAGAAAAATCTAAAGAGAATCCACTCCCTTTCGGAAGAATACAAAAACATCCGCTTTAACGTTATGCTTGTTCCCTCTTCCGGAGCGATCTTAAAAGAAATGCTGCCGTCCCACGCGCAAGTTTACAATGCAGAAGCTCTTTTATCCCTTGCGGAAGAAGAACTGAAAGACTGCCGCGTTATCCATCTTACATCTCCTTTGGAACAAGCCGCGGAAAGCATGCAGGTCTTTTATAAAACAGACCATCATTGGACAGAGAACGGGGCATACGTTGGCTACTGGATATTAACCAACGGCGAAGGAGCATATAAAACCTTAAAAACCCTCCCGGGGTCGGATGAATTGCTTGGAACCCTTTATTCCAAGGTACTTACAAACCCGGACACAAAAGACACAATTAATCTTCCTGTGGTAGAAAAAGACGTAAAGGTAAAAATAAACGGGAAAGATGCATCTCTATACTGCAAAGAAAAATTAGAGGAGAAGGATAAGTACGCGGTTTTCCTCGGTGGCAACCATGGTCTTGCAGAAATATTCGGCACAGGAAAAGGGAACATTCTGATCCTTAAAGACTCCTTTGCCAACGGCTTTGTGCCCTTCCTTACAAAAGATTACGCAAAAATAACAATGATAGACCTTCGTTTCTATTCCGGCTCCGTAAAGACCTATATGGCAGAAAATTCCTTCGATGATGTCCTGGTTCTCTACGAGCTCAACAACTTCGCAAATGATACAAACATAGCCAAGCTCGGTCTGTAAATGCAGGGTTTAATATGCTAAAATGATATTACTAAAAAGGGGATATTTTATGAGTGAAAATAAAATTCTTATAATTGAAGATGATACAGATATTCGCGAGGGTGTAAAGCTTATCCTTACCAGTGAAGGCTACACTGTGGACGAGGCGGAAAACGGTCTTATCGGGCTTGAAAAAATTGATGACCGGACAGACCTTGTTATTTTGGATGTAATGATGCCCGGCATTTCCGGCATTCAAACCTGTAAAAAAATACGGGAATTTTCCAACGTTCCCGTCCTTTTTCTAACGGCAAAATCCGGAGAATCCGATAAACTTATGGGCCTTATGGCAGGCGGGGACGACTATCTTCCAAAACCCTTCTCCTATGCGGAGCTGCTCGGAAGAGTAAAGGCTCTTTTAAGAAGATACAAAGTTTACCAGGGAAAAGCAGAAACCGGGGATGACGGAGCCATTCTGGAAAGCGGTGAAATACGCCTTGATACCTCTTCCATGGAAGTAACCGTCAACGGAAAAGCAGTAGAACTTACGGATCTTGAGTACCGCATTTTAACCCTGTTCCTGTCCTATCCCAAGAAGGTCTTTTCCGCACAAAACCTGTACGAAAGTGTATGGCAGGAGCCTTACCTTTACACTTCCAACGGTACTGTAATGGTGCATATAAGAAACTTAAGAACAAAAATAGAAAAGAACCCGGAAGATCCGGTCCATATAAAAACCGTATGGGGAAAGGGGTACCGTTTTGAATAAGCACAAAAAAGGCCTAAAGAGCCTTCAGGCCGAGCTTGTAGCAATATTACTTGTTCTTGCCACAGCAGCGGTTCTCTTATACAAACTGTTAAATCCTCTCTTCGAGAATGCCGTTAAATACTATATTACAAAAACAAACTACTACGAAAAGAGAATTGATAATCAATACAAAAGCTTTACCAAAATGGTGGCCAAAGAAAAGCTTGCCGCCACAGATTTTGCAAGATACGACGAATGGATACAAAACCAGCAGACTATCTACACCCTGCTTTTGATAGTCCGGGACAACACAATAGTATACGACTCCATGGGTTTCTACCCGGAAGAAGATAACGGCTATACCGATTATTTTATGTACTATTATGACGGAAAAAAAGACATAGTTTCTTTTGCCGACGGGGAAGCAACCGTTTATTTTTACGCCTACTTCAACTTTCAGTACTATAATTTTACGAATGTGGCCGCGATCATAATCTCTGTTGTCCTTTTCCTTCTGGGCTTTATACTGCTTGTGCAAAGAAAGATAAACTATATTTCCACCCTGGAAAAAGATATAAAAGTTTTGGAAACAGGCGGCCTGAATCATGAAATAACCATTAAGGGAAATGATGAGCTTGCCCGACTTGCAAAAGACCTTAACAGCATGAGACTGGTTCTTAAAGAAAACATTGAAAACGAGGAAGAAGCGGTAAATGCCAACTACTCACTTGTTGTAAGCATAGCCCACGATCTTAGGACTCCTCTTACCGCCCTTTTGCTCTACTTAGACCTTACCAAGAAGACAGACAGTAAGGAACAGATATACGATTACATAGATAAATCCAGAACAAAAGCTGCGCAGATAAAGCAGATGACTGACGAACTCTTTGAGCGCTTTCTTATTTCCGGCAAAGAATCACCGGAACTCATGCCGCCTCAGAGTCCCAAAACAATCTTTGAAGACACGCTCTCGGAATTTGTTGCTGCACTCGAGGCAAACGGCTTTTCAACAGATTGCAACATAGAGTGGCCCTCCTACAGGCTTTGCGTTTCGGAAAACTACATAAACCGAATAATAGACAACATTCTTACAAACATACTAAAATATGCGGATAAAGAAAAGCCCGTTTTCCTTAATGTTTCCGAAAGCAAAAAGGAAAAGGGCTCTCTAAAGATTTCAGTTTCAAATGCCATCGGTCTTCCGCCGGAAGGTGCGGAACGCAACCATGTCGGCGTAAACAACATACGCATAATGATGGATAAAATGGGTGGCACCTGCGTTGTTTCAAATGATGGCACGAATTATAGCATTTCTTTGATTTTTACTGAAGCTAAAAACACGATCCTTTAGTTTGGCAGGTAAGCAAAGGCACCTTCTATAAGAGCCGATATTTCTTCATTACTTGAGATGCCGGTAGCACTTGCCTTCATACAAACCAGATTTTCTGCTCCAATATCTACAAATATGTAACAATCGGTAAGGGCTTGAGTATAATCTCTGTCCGTTGCGTAAGCGTAAACGTACTTAAATCCATTATACTCGCCCTTTCCGCATACATAATCTTCACCCGAAAAATAGAATTCTGCAATTTCCTTATCAATATTTTCTGCATCCACTCTGCGTATTCCGTCTTCCATAATGGACGGATAGTAGTAAAACGTGTAGATCACATATCTTTGCTCCCATGGAAGTTCGCTGTAGCTATACCCTCCGTCCATATAGTAGAACCGGAATTTGTTTATGATCAATTTGTCGTTAGCATACTCTATATATGTATATTCGCTTTTCGGAAGACTGATCGTGCGGACATCTGTTTTATCCCTGTTGGCATACCAAACCGGGATTTCCGTAAAGCTTTCCTGCTTTACGCCGTAGTCGTCTCCGTTGGTACTCATAAGATTATTGCTGGAGGAATGAAAAAGAGTATACGATGCCTTTATGGTATCCAGGTAATCTCTGAAGGAAATCGCCTCATTCTCCATTTTTTCCAAAACATCGTCAGATATAACGCTTTCTCTGGATTCAACACCCGTCTTTGCATAAGTAACTGTATCCGTAATATCCATACTGTAATTATCATTATTATATAGATAATCCAATGATCCGTTTA
>JAILFQ010000064.1 GCA_024697505.1 Lachnospiraceae bacterium | reverse complement strand
TACCAAAATGTGAAGAAAAGTAGTGGGAATTTTTTTAAAATAAAGTATAATAATAGTTGGTGTTTTGTTAAAAAATATAGGGAGAAGAACATGGGTAAAGAAGAAGTGAAGGAAGAAGTAACCAAGGCAAAAGCAAAGATAACGGCAGAGTCCGAAGTTGCAGAGAAAAAGACCGATGAAAGCAGGGACGAGTGCAAGGAAAGAATAGATGCTTTTAAAAAAGAGTATGTTTCCTGCGAGACATTGGAAAAGATGCTTGAAATTTGCGGCAGGATCTTTGAAAGCCTTAATGAATACAATACAGAAAAGGATATAAGACAATACATTGAACTTTGGGCTTATATGGAAGCAAGAGCGGGTCTTATTTCCGATGATGCAACGGAAACCCTTAATAATGCCTTTTATGGTGCTTTAAAAGAAAAGTTTGTATGGCTTTACAGAAACGGAAAGCCGGAACTTGCCTGGAAGTTAAATGAAAGGTGTTTTAAGTTTTTTGACCAGTATTTTTACAACTTAAACTCCGATGAAAATTTCTTCTTTCAGCTTATGCTGGTTTATTATTTGTTTGTATGGAGCAAAAAGCTTGATAGCGGAGAGCTTTTTACAAGTATGGCGGAGAGTTGTTACCGTTACTACCGTTCCAACAAAAGAAGGCTTTTGAAAAATCCGGAAAACGGAGCCGCCCAGAACCTTGGAAGATTTACTGCGAAATATACATCAAATACCGTGCTTAACTTACAGGAGACGGACGGGCTTATGTTCCTCATAGATTATTTAAAAGGAACCTTTAACAAAAGCTCCGGTACGGATACGGAAGTCTCAGAGGCGATTTTTGAGTATGAAGATCTTAGAACATACAGATATAAAGTGGATTTTTACAAGGGAAAGAAGTACTCTAACGATAAAAAAGAGGAATTTAGAAAGAAAAAGGTAATATTTATAAGAGAACTTGTAAAAAGCTATACCGGGTATGGAGAAAAGCCGATTTACCTGCTCAAACATTTAGGCATAATAGGTCTTATTATGGTGCTTATTTATACTTTTATGCCCGGACTTAACAACATGCCTGAAAATATAGGTGAGAGAGTTGTTGCAGCGGTTTATTACTTTATTACAACCAGTCTTACAATAGGTTATGGAGATATATATCCTCTTACCTGGTTTGCAAGAATTGTTGTTATTTTTAATGAAGTGGCGGGCTTTGCAATAGGCGGTGCCTTTATTTCTCTCTTCTTAAGAAAGGTTTTCAGAGACTGAATTAATTAGAATATATAAGTATAGATTTTAATCTCGTGCTTTGGCACGAGATTTTTTTATTTTCTGTGGACGGAAAAAACGGTAAATAACATAGTGCACAAATATGCTTTAAAAATTTTGTACACAATTCAATGTAAGTTCGGCATGTCGCATAAAAATGCCCGGTAAATTTTTGTATGAAGTTCCGAAAATTTACAAACTCAGTTGACCGCAGGAAAGATGGAGTTTAAGATGCAGGTACAAAAGCCGCGGAAGAAGAGGTGAGGTTTTGGAAGCTGTAACTGGAATTTTATGCAAGGAATACGAATACGCAAAAAAGCTGTCTGAATACATAAATGCAAAAAAAGATTACGGAAGCATGGCTGCATCATTTGCCGGGGCGGACGATTTTAAAGCTTTTTATGAGAGAAAAGACGTAAAGACGTTTTTGTTTGATGAAGACATTTATCTGGAGGAAGGATTTCCTTTGGCGTTAAGACCCGGAACCGAGTGTATTCTTCTTTGCGAGAACAAAGAAGAGTCCTATTCTCTTGAAAACGGAATGCGACGTGTTTTTAAATACAAGCCTGCGGGTGAAATCCTTAAGGAGATAGGGAAAGAACCGGATAAAAAATACGGGAAGTGGGAAAATGTCTTTGCTTATTTTAGCCCGGATGCGGCAATTCTGGCGGCGGTCAAAGGCTTTGCATGTGCAAAACAGCACGCGTTAAGCGGTAGGACACTCTTTTTGTCCTGGGAGCCTTTTGGTGGGCTTGGACGAGAAGCTTCCGAAGATAAAGAATACGGCAGTGAAGAAAAAGCTTCATTAAGCGAGCTGTTGTTTAGATTAAGAAAGTCCGAAGATGAAGCGGCAAGGCTGTTTGAACGAACATGTAAAACCATGGGGGTGGATTATTTTTGCGGACCTGACTATTGCAGTGATCTTTGGCAGTTTTCCGCAGAAGAAATGTGCCATCTTGTAAGTTTTTGCAAGGAAAGAGGCGGATACGAGTATGTTATTCTGGCGGTTGGTTTCTTTTCCGAGAGTATGGAAGGGGTCATGAAAAGGTGTGAGAAAGTGGTCTTAATAACACTTTCCGGCAGTTCGGGCAGAGAACGGAAAAGGGAGTTTTACAGGCAGATGAAATATGCCGGCAACCAGGAACTGTTGGATAACATTATCGAAGAAGACGAAGATGAGAAAAAAATGGGAGGGAAAAGCTATAGAAGGGGTGGAAGAAGTTAAAAGCAAGCTTAGGGAAGAGATACTTGATGCTTTTGATTATTCTGAAAAGGTGTCGGATGAGCAGCTTGCCGGAGAGATAGACAGGCTAATCCTGAGGGAAGCAAAGGTTAATTTTCTTACTCTTAAAAAGAAAGAGGAACTGAGAAACGAACTTTACAATTCCATACGTGGTTTGGATATTTTGGAAGAGCTTCTTGAAAAGGAGTCAGTTACAGAAATAATGGTGAACGGGCCCGATCATATTTTTGTTGAAGAAAACGGGCGCCTTTCTGAGTGGGATAAACATTTTGAGTCTGAGAAGAGGCTTAACGAGGTTATTCAAAGGATAGCAGCCGATTCCAACAGAATCGTAAACGAAGCCAATCCTCTTTTGGACGCAAGACTGGAAGGCGGCTCCAGAATAAATATAGCATTAAGTCCCGTAGCGTTAAACGGACCTGCTGTAACCATAAGAAAGTTTTCCAAAGATGTTATGACTATGGAAAGACTTATAGAACTCGGAGCTATTACAACTGAAGCCGCGGATTTTCTCAAATTGCTTGTAAGAGCCAGATACAACATCTTTATAAGTGGTGGAACCGGCTCCGGAAAAACAACCTTTTTAAACGTTCTTTCCGGCTTTATATCTCCGGAAGAGAGGCTTGTTACCATAGAGGATTCCGCAGAACTTAGGATTGAAGGTGTTAAAAACATAGTAAGACTTGAAATGCGCAATAAAAATGTGGATGGCTGTAACGAAATCACTATT
This sequence comes from Lachnospiraceae bacterium, assembly GCA_024697505.1. Classification (GTDB taxonomy): domain Bacteria; phylum Bacillota; class Clostridia; order Lachnospirales; family Lachnospiraceae; genus JAILFQ01. The sequence continues at coordinate 1,028 of JAILFQ010000064.1, read as the reverse complement.
AGGGATCTGGTAAGAAATGCACTGCGCATGAGGCCGGACAGGCTTATATTGGGCGAAGTCAGGGGCGATGAAGCAGTGGATATGTTGTCGGCTATGAATACAGGACATGATGGTTCTTTATCCACAGGTCATGCTAATTCTGTTATGGATATGATGGACAGGCTGGAAACCATGATCTTGTTAGGCACAGATATTCCCCTTGCCGCTGCAAGAAAACAGATATCCTCTGCAATTGATTTTTGTATTCACCTGGCAAGAATGAGGGACGGTAGCAGAAAGGTTATTGAAATATCCGAGATACTTGCCTGCAATGATGGAGAAATAGAAAAGAATCCACTTTTTGTTTTTAAAGAGAAGGGCGAGGATGAGAAAGGAGCGGTGCTGGGGAATCTGGTAAGAACCGGGAATTGTTTTATTCAACGCAATAAGATGAAAAATGCAGGTCTTGTCTGGGAGGAAGGGAATGCGAACAAAAACGTCAAGGACATATCTTAAGGAAACTGTTTTTGGGGTTTTTGCGGAAACAGGAATTGTACTTGTAACATCGTGGCTGTTTTTTGACTTTTCGTTTATATCATTTTTGCTGTTTATATATATGTTCATTGCCGTAAAGGCGCGTAGGAAAGCTGCGGTTGAGAAAAGAAAGCGGCTTTTGGAAATATCATTTAAAGATATGCTCGGACTTTTAAGAAATGCTATTTCTGCAGGGTATTCCCCGGAAAGAAGCTTTGAAGAGGCAAAAAACGGATTGGGTGGCCTTTACGGAGAAGAAAACGAAATGGTGTGCTGTTTGAATGAACTTGTATACAAACTCGGTATGGGGTGTCCTTTGGAAAAGGCGCTTAAAGAAATGGCAAGGTCTTGTAATGTAGAGGACATTTACAGTTTTTCCGATGTTTTTTCGGTTATAAAAAAGACCGGCGGAAAAATGAATGAGGCCATAGGAAGAACAGCAGGAGTCCTTCAGCAAAAAATGGAACTCAGGCGGGAAATTCATGCGCAGATCGGGGCTATGGAAAACGAATTTA